>JARLHH010000133.1 GCA_031292335.1 Candidatus Limnocylindrales bacterium
GGCGCGCCGGTCGACCGGTTGGGCCAGGTAGAGCTCCAGTCGCCCCGCGACCTCGTCGCCCGCGGTCTGGCCGTTCACGAGAGCGATGGCCGCTCCGGCGAGGAGGAGCGGGATGAAGATCTCGTACAGGTTGCCGCGCAGGAACCCGGCCGGCGTCCCGATGTCCTCGAAGCCGAGAGCCTGGACGACCCCGGACGGGAGCTGGTCGAAGGCCTGGGAAAGCCCCGAAGAGCCGCGGAAGGCAGGCCAGAAGGCGACCGTCACGGCCACGAGGCTCGCCAGCCCGACCGACCACCAGAACGCCGCCCGCCGCACAGCGCGCCACGGCGCCGCCACGAGCTCGAGCGTGCCCGCATTCATGCCGTCGCCTCGTCGTACAGGTCGAGGAAGGCATCCTCCAGGTCCGGCTCCTCCACGAGCATCGAGGTGACGCGCCGGCTGGCGAGCAGGCCGAGCAGAGGCTGGATGGAACCCGAAAGCGTGGCCGTGAAGCGATGGTCGTCAACGATTGGGTCCACGATTCCCGGCAGGGCCTCGAGCGCGTCCCTCGGCGGATCGTCCTCGAACCAGACCTCGACCCGCTGACGGGCGCGGCCGCGCAATTCGCCCACGGTCCCCTCGGCGACGACCTTGCCCGCCCGGAGCACCGCGACCCGGTCCGCGGCCCGCTGGACCTCGCTGAGCGAATGCGAAGACAGGAAGATCGTGGCGCCGGCGGCCCGAGCCTCGCGGACCATGAGCAGGAACTCATGCTGCATGAGCGGATCCAGGCCGATGGTCGGCTCGTCGAGTACGAGCAACTCGGCCTCGGCGAGGAACGCCAGCAGCAGGGCCACCTTGCGCCGATTGCCGGTCGACAGGTCGCGCAGGCGACGCCCGAGATCTAGGCGCAGGCGCTCGGCGAGCCGGTCCCGAAGGGTCGAGTCGAATCCGCCGCGCAGGCGGCCCAGGCTCACGACCAGCTCCGCGCCCGAGAGCCGCTCCGGAAAGCGTAGCTCGCCCGGCAGGTAGGCCACGCGGCGCCGGAGCGCGACCCCGTCGCGCGTCGAGTCGAGGCCGAAGGCCCCGATCGCTCCCGCGGTGGGGCGCAACAGCCCGAGCAGGCAGCGGATCGTCGTGCTCTTGCCCGAACCATTCGGCCCGAGGAACCCGAACACTTCGCCGCGTCGAACCTGCAGGTCGATGCCGCGAACCGCCTCGACCTTGCCGTAATGCTTCACGAGACCGTCGATCCGGACGACCGTGTCCGCCCCGGTCATGCCTCGAGCCCTCCTCCTGTGTCAGGTCGCGGGTCGAACTGTGGGCACCGCGGCATCCCGCTCCGCCGCGGCCGCCTCGAGGAGCGCCTCAACCGCCGGCCGCGCTGACGGCGCAGCAAAGATGGAGGCGAGGTCGCCCGACTTGAGCTCGAGGTCGCCACGAGGAACGTGCAGCACCCCGGCCCGCTCGATCGCCACGAGGACCGCTTCCCGCGGCCAGGCAACATCCGAGACACGCCGCCCAGCGAGCGCCGAGCCCGCCTCGATCTCGGTCTCGATGATCACGCCGCCCGCGCCGAGCCCACGGACCTGCCGGATGTTCCCGCGGAGGGCGGTTCGGTAGGCCGCCATGGCGTCCTGAACCGAGAGGATCCCCACGAGGCGCCCGCTTGTCACGACCGGGGCCCACGACCGGTGATGGTCGGCAAGCGAGCCGAGGGCATCGTCGAGCCCGTCGTCGGCCGCGAGGATCGGATCGCGCAGGTAACCCGACGTACCCACGCGCCCACCCCCGGGCGCCAGCCAGAGCTTGTCCAGATCGACCATGCCCAGGACCGTGCCATCACGGGCCATGACCGGTGCTCCCGGAACGCCGGCCGCCTCTATCTTCGCGCAGGCGTCGGCAGCCACCTCGTCGACGCTCACCACCACCCGGGCCTGCCGGGCCGCGTCGCCGACGGGGACAGATGCGAGCAGGGGCATCGCAAAGCGGAACCGATGGGCCGGCGAGTCGGACCGGGTCGCGAGCTGGTTCTTGTAGATGCTCGGGTTCCCGACGACGAACGTGGCGAGCCCCACGGCGATCATCGCGGGGGCGAGCATGGAGAGGTTCCCGGTCATCTCGGCAACCATCAGCATCACCGCCAGGGGGGCATGGGCGACGCTCCCGAAGAGCGCCATCATCGCCACGATCACGAACGGCGCGGGGCTCGCCGGGATCGCCGGTGCAAACGGCTCGAGGAGGCGCCAGATCCCGGCGCCGAGGAGGCCGCCGACCACCATGCCCGGTCCGAAGACGCCGCCCGACCCGCCCGACCCGATCGAGAGTGACGTGGAGAGGATCTTCGCGAACGGCAGGACCAGGATCATCCAGAGCGGGATCGCCAGAAGCGACCTCGAGTCGAGCCCCGCCTGCACGAACCCGTAGCCCGTGCCCAGCGCACCCGGGACCACGAGCCCCAGGCAGCCGACCATGAGGCCGGCGATCGCCGGCCGAAGCATCCGCGGCATCGTCCAGCGGCCGAACCAGTCCGTGAGCCCGTAAAAGCCGCGGATGTACAGGAGGCCCACGAAGCCGCAGACGAGACCGATCAGGGCGTACCAGGCGAGCTGGGCAGGGTTCGAGAAGCCGTAGAGGGCCTGGGTGCCGAAGATCGGGCTGAAGCCCTCGACGGACCCGAAGATCGAGTAGGCCACGATCGTCGCGATGAACGACGGGAAGAGGGCGTCGGACTCGATGTCGTCCCGGTACAGCAGCTCGGCGCCCAGGATCGCGCCGCCGAGGGGCGCCCGGAAGATCGCGCCGATCCCGGCCGCCATGCCCACCGCGACCGCGATCCGTGCGTCCCGCGCCTCGAGGTCGAGGAGCCGGCCCAGGAACGAGCCGAAACCCGCGCTGATCTGGGCAGTCGGACCCTCACGCCCGCCGGAGCCACCCGAGCCGATCGTGAGCGCCGAGGCCACCAGCTTGACGAGCGGTATCCGGGCCCGGATACCCCGCGGGTCGTGGTGGAAGGCACCGATCGCGGCATCGGTCCCGTGCCCCTCGGCCTCGGGGGCGAAGCGGAAGACGATGATCCCGGAGAGCAGTCCACCCAACGCCACGACTAGGGGGATCGCCCACGGACGCAGCGCGTCGCTGATCGGGGCGCCCCCCTCGCCCGCCGGGGTCGGGGGCGTGTACCCGGCGAGGACGCCCAGGAAGAGGTGCGAGGCGAGCTCCAGGGCCGAGTAGAAGACGATCGCGCCGATCCCGCCGACCACGCCGATGCCTGCGCCGAGGACCACCCATCTGCGCAGGTAGCTCGCCGTGCGGATCCGGTGCCGAACCGCGCGAAGCCCGGCATTGACGTGCCGCGCGGCGAAGGCGGTCACGCGAATTGGTCGAGCCCGGCGGCGATGGCCACCAGTCCGTCCGCGAGATCGAGCCGCTCGGGATCGGACAACGTGGCCACGATCTCGCGAAGGACAGCCTGCCGGTGTCCGAGGATGGCCGCTCGAACGGCAAGGCCGCGATCAGTCAGGCGGGCGCGGGTGGCGCGCCGGTCCTGCTCGTCGACCCCGAGCGCGACGAGCCCGCGCCGCTCGAGGCGCCGCAGGAGGCGGCTCGTCGCCGGGATCGTGACACCCACACGCCCGGCGACTTCGCCGATCCGGGCCCCGTCTGTGCGCTCGCCGAGCACCACGACGGCGCGCCATTGGGGGAACGTCAGGTCGGCGCCGCCGTCGGCCTCGACCAGAGCTCGCGCCGTGAGGGCGACCGCAGCGACGGCGATCCGCTCCATGTGACGGGCCAGCGCGTCAGCCGTTGCGGGACGCCGAGCTCGTCCGGTCGGGTGGCCGTTGGTCATCGAGCGCGATGATAGATGGTTAGATGCCTGGGGGCTACCAATGGCGCCGCATGACTCAGGGCCTTTCCTCGAAGGTCGGCACCGCGAGCGCCGTCCGCATACTCGTGGACGGCCCAGCGCGGCTCTGTTGGGCGTCGCTCTGATCTGGGGGCCGGGACGACGGTCGCGGACACCGCGAGCGCTACTTGGGAAGCGTTCTCTCGCCCGCCGCGAAGTCACCGCGAGGAGCGGCCGGATCAACCGGCTCCTTCTCCTCGCCCGCCGCGAAGTCACCCCGCGGCTGGACGGTCCCGACCCGCGGCGTCTTCTCCTGGCCGGCCGCGAAGTCGCCCATCAGGGTGCCCTGCTTGATGTGCTCCTTCTCCTCGCCCTCGGCGAAGTCGCCAACATGATCCTGCTTCTCGCTCATCGCACCGACTCCACGTTCGTACGTTCAGCCAACAACCGCACTATAGTCCAAAAGGTGCCAGGTGGCTATCATTCGCATTCATCGCCCGGACGGGCGTCGCGGATGGAGGCCGAACGGAGCTCATCGTCGCGGACGCGTACGCAGTGTCCTTCACGCTTGAGCTGTTCGACACGCCGGAGATCCCGACGGTGCTCGCCGAGTGCCGGCGCGTCCTGCGCCCAGGTGGCCGGATCGGCGTCGTCGTCCTCTCCCGGTTCGGCCCCGGTTCGCTGGCCCACGCGGGCCTACGAGTGGCTGCACGACCGGTTCCCCGCCGCGCTCGACTGTCGCCCGATCCACGCGCGCCTCGCGCTCGAGGCGGCCGGCTTCGAGGGGGCGCACGCAACCGCGGTCCCTCTCTGGGGCCTCCGGGCGGAGGCCGTCGTCGCGGTCAGGCCAACGGAATCCGGCTCATCGACAGGCACCGAGTCGTGCCCACCCACAGGCCCCAAGCGAGAGTGCCGCACAAACGAAGCGCCGTGATGACCCCGTAGCCTCCCGACGGGATGCTCCGAACCCTTCCCGGGCTCCCCGTTCATCTCGATCACGCTGGTCTCGGCGTCCTGCGTGGTCACCGTTTCCGTCTCCTCGTGCACAGGAAGACCGCGTCGACGGAGCCGTCTGGGAAGGGGACCAAGGGCAGGCGGACGGGGATCCGCCGCGATGCCGTTCTCGAGGTGATCCACTACCACCCCGTCAGCCGCGAAGCCGCCGTTGCCGCGGGCTGGGGTCGCAGGACCGGTTGGCTGCATAGCGTCGAGAACGTCAATGGTCGGTTGCTCCCGGAGATGACGGATCGTCATGAAATGCGGCGTCAGGACTTCACACTGGCACCTGGCGCCATGCAGAAAGGGAGAACCGCGAACCGCGACACGCCGCCGATGGCCTCGCCGACCGGCGCCACCGCGGCCGGTCAACGAACCGCGGCATGGACGCGGGCGGACGTTCGGGTGGACGCTGGAGGTACGAGAGACGCCGGATGGTTGTCATGAAGTCGGGTACAGACACGCCTGCTGAACCCGAGGCGAAGCCGCAGTCCACGCCCAATCCGACCGACGACCTGAAATCCCTGCCCATGCCAGAGCTGCAGGCGAAGCTGGGATCGTCCCCCGACGGCCTCAGCGGGTCCGAGGCGCAGAAGCGGCTGA
>JARLHH010000134.1 GCA_031292335.1 Candidatus Limnocylindrales bacterium
CGGAGACCGTGCCCACGCCTGCCTCGGCCGCACCGGATCTTCACCCGCCGGGCCCACCCGCCTCGCCGAGCGTCCCCGCTCCCGCCCCGCCGAGCGTCGCCGCCCCGCTGGCGACTGCTTCGACCGGCCCGCAGGTCACGCAGCCGCCCGCCACCCCGGACTCCGACGAGCCGCTCCTGGAGCTTCGCCGGCGATGGCCCGAAGTCGTGGCGCTGATCAGCCGCCACCCCCCCACGAAGCCGCTGATCGAGGCATGCCGGCCCCTGGCGGTCGACGGGACGATCGTCACGCTGGGATTCCCGGAGAGCCAGCTCTTCCTGCGCGACGTGGCGGATCGCCGCCGTTCGACGCTCGAGGAAGGCCTCTCTCGCGTCCTCGGCCGCCCGGTCGCCGTGCGTTGTGTCGCGACCAATGTCGAGCTGGACGTCCCCGCACCCTCCGACCCGGAAGGCTCCGCGGTGATCGCCGCGGCGCGCGCCGTCTGGGGAGACGAGCTCGTCGGGGTGACCGAAGTCGACTGACGCCGCGCTCCCGGCTCGAGCCTGCGCCGCCGGCCGCGATGTCGCAGACTCTGGGGACGAGTCGTACGCCGTGCGCCGGACGATGGAGGATGGGATCGGGATGAGCTTCGGCAATCTCCAGAAGATGGCTTTGCAGATGCAGCAGAACATGCAGCGCGTCGAGGACGAGCTCGCGGCTGCCGTCCTCGAGGGCACGGCCGGCGGCGGTGTCGTGCGCGCCGTCGTGACCGGCAAGCAGCAGCTCGTGCGCGTCGAGATCGACCCGAGCGCCGTGGACCCGGCGGACGTGGAGATGCTCCAGGACCTGGTCGTGGCTGCCGTGAACGACGCCCTGCGGGCAGCCCGCGAGCTCAGCGAATCGAAGATGGCCGCCGTGACGGGCGGCCTCCGCCTGCCCGGCATGTAGGCGAGCCGCCCGCGTGTCGTCCGCCGTCATCGCTCCCGTTGCGCGCCTCATCGAGGCGTTCTCGCGGTTGCCGGGGATCGGTCCGAAGACGGCCCAGCGCCTCACCTACCACCTGCTCCGGGCACCCGACGCCGAGGCGCGCTCGCTCGCGGCCGCCCTCGTGGCCGTTCGCGATGAGGTTGTCTTCTGCACCATCTGCTTCAACATCAGCGACGCGGCCACCTGCCCGATCTGCCGCGACGGGTCGCGCGACGGCCGCCGGCTGTGCGTCGTCGAGGAGCCCCTGGACGTCCTCGCGATCGAGCGCACCGGTGAGTGGCGCGGCCGGTACCACGTGCTCAACGGTGCGATCAGCCCGATGGACGGTATCGGGCCGGAGCGACTCCGGATCGTCGAGCTGCTCGAACGGGCGGCACGGGCCAAGCTGGACGGCGAGCCGTTCGAGGAGGTCATCCTTGCCACCAACCCATCGCTCGAAGGCGACGTGACCGCCGCCTACATCACGGAGCGGCTCGAGGAGCACGTCGGGCTCGTGACGCGACTGGCACGTGGCCTGCCGGTCGGCGGCGACCTGGAGTACGCCGACGAGATCACGCTGATCCGGGCCTTCCAGGGCCGCCGGGCCGTCTGACCCGTGAGCAACCTCGTCTTCGAGATCCTGCTTCGGCTGGCCAAGGCCGGCGCGGCGCTCGTGCTCGGGATCGTGATCTACCTGCTGGCGACCGGTCCGTTCGGGGCGCCCGCATCGCCCGAGCTGGCGCTGCTCGCGTGGCTCTCAGGGGCTGCCTTCATCCTGCTCGTCGAGACGAGCCCGATCTGACGACCGCCGGCCCCCGGCGCCTCGCGAGGGTGCGTTGTGTGCGTTTGACACCCCCGAGGCCGCCGCTTACCATTCCCCGAGTTGCCCCGTCCCCTGGTGAGTCCCGAGCGATCGGAGACCCCGGCGCCCGGCTGGGTTGCTTGACACCATGGACGCGAACCGCCACAATCGGTGGTCGCGCCCGCTCCTCGGGTCGGTCCGAGTTGCCTCGTGGGTGGCACCTTAACAACTGAAGAGTGGCAGGAAATCCGGAAAACGGATGTGCGAGCGGTCAAACCCTGCGATGTCAGTCACGGCGCAAGCCGTGCGAAACCTTCGGAGAGTTTGATCCTGGCTCAGGATTAACGCTGGCGGCGTGCATGAGACATGCAAGTCGAACGGACGAGTGGGCTTGCTCACTCGTTAGTGGCGGACGGCTGAGTAACGCGTAGGTGACCTGCCCCGAAGTGGGGAATAACTGCCCGAAAGGGTGGCTAATACCGCATGTGGTGCCACGTTCATTCGTGTCTCCAAAGCCGCAAGGCGCTTCGGGAGGGGCCTGCGTCCGATTAGCTCGTTGGTGGGGTAATGGCTCACCAAGGCGACGATCGGTAGGTGGTCTGAGAGGACGATCACCCAGACTGGGACTGAGACACGGCCCAGACTCCTACGGGAGGCAGCAGTCGGGAATTTTGCTCAATGGGCGCAAGCCTGAAGCAGCAACGCCGCGTGGGGGATGACGGCCTTCGGGTTGTAAACCTCTTTTCCCGGGGACGATGATGACGGTACTCGGGGAATAAGTCACGGCTAACTACGTGCCAGCAGCCGCGGTAATACGTAGGTGACGAGCGTTGTCCGGATTTACTGGGCGTAAAGAGCGCGCAGGCGGTCGTGCAAGTCGAGTGTGAAATCCCCCGGCTCAACTGGGGAACGTCGCTCGATACTGTTCGACTTGAAGGCGGGAGAGGGAAGCGGAATTCCCGGTGTAGTGGTGAAATGCGTAGATATCGGGAGGAACACCAGTGGCGAAGGCGGCTTTCTGGCCCGTTCTTGACGCTGAGGCGCGAAAGCTAGGGTAGCAAACGGGATTAGATACCCCGGTAGTCCTAGCCGTAAACGATGGACACTAGGTGTTGGTGGTATCAACCCCGCCAGTGCCGAAGCTAACGCATTAAGTGTCCCGCCTGGGGAGTACGGCCGCAAGGCTAAAACTCAAAGGAATTGACGGGGGCCCGCACAAGCAGCGGAGCGTGGGGTTTAATTCGATGCAACGCGAAGAACCTTACCAGGGCTTGACATGACCAGGACAACGGCGGAAACGTCGTCTTCCCGCAAGGGACCTGGCCACAGGTGTTGCATGGCTGTCGTCAGCTCGTGTCGTGAGATGTTGGGTTAAGTCCCGCAACGAGCGCAACCCCTACTGTGTGTTGTATCACTCACA
>JARLHH010000135.1 GCA_031292335.1 Candidatus Limnocylindrales bacterium
CGGAGACCGTCGGGGTCACCCAGTCGTCGTAGTCGGCGGCGCGCATCTCGTGGGGGTAGCCGTCGTCGAGCGTCCAGCCGATGCCGATGATGAAGATCGCGGGGATCTCCTGGAGGATCGCGGTCTCGCGCTGCTTGCGGGGCAGGCTGGGATAACGGGCCAGCAGGTCCTCCGCGTGGATGAACGTGATCTCGTCGGGGAGCTCGGGGTACCTGTCGGCCCGGAGCTTCGGGAACCGGTCGAGCGCCTCCTGCTCGGCGCCCTTGAGGACCTACCAGATCGATCGAACGGTGGACTTGAGGTAGTCGAGGGTGCGGTCCTCGGCCGTGATGACCTTCTCCCAGTCCCACTGGTCGACGTAGCAGCTGTGGTCGTGGTCCAGGAAGTAGTCCTTGCGCACGGCGCGCATGTCCGTGCAGAGGCCCTCGCCGACCGAGAAGCCGAACTGGCGCAGCGCCGGCCGCTTCCACTTGGTCGCCGCCTGCACGACCTGGGCCTCGATCGGGTGCTGGTCGTAGTCGTTCGAGATGTGGAACTGGATCGGCCCGCGCTTGCCGTCCCGGTCGAGCATGTCGTTGATGCCGGACTCGACGTCGACGATGAGCGGGACCTGCACCATCTGCAGGTTCAGCTCCGAGCACAGGTTCTTCTCGATGTACTCCTTGACGGCGTAGATCGCGGCCTGGGTCTCCCGGGGATCGAGCGCCGACGCGTAGTCGTCCGGCAGGACCTTCTCGAGGTCCTCGTAGTTCCCGATCCCCGGCCCGGCCAGGTCGGCCTGCTTGTCCGTGCCCGTCGCCGATGCCGACATGGGTCCGTCTCCTTCGCTGCTCGAGCTGCCGCCGGAGTGTGTGCTCCGTCCCCCCGCTCGACCAGTGCCGTCTCGCCCGACGATCCGGAGGCGAAGCGCACCCCGCGCGATCGAATGCGTCACCCGGGCTCCCCGGCAGGCTCGCCGGCTCGCTCGCCGGCGCCGAACAGGCGGAGCCGCCGCGCGAACCACAACCCGATCGCGACCGGGAGCCAGACATTGAGGATGCGGAACACGACCGTGACCAGGATCGCCGCCGGTGCCGTCATCCCGAGCTGCACGAACACGAGGGCCATCGCTCCCTCCACGGCGCCGACCCCGTCGGGCACGATCGCGATGATGAAGAAGACGATGCTCATCCCGAACCCGGCGGCGAGCGCGGCCACGTCGAGATGCTGGCCGAAGGCCAGGAAGATCGCGGCGAGACCCGCGATGTTCGCGAGGTGGACCAACAGGCCATAGCCGGCGGCGACCGCCATGTCGCGCGGGTGACCGGGGATCGAGTTGGCGGCCCCCGCCATCTGCTCGGTGGTCCGACGCTCCCAGCCCGCGGGCAGCACGTCGGGGCGCCCGAGCAGGCGGGCCGAGCGGTTGACCACGGCGCGACAGGCGACCAGGAGCGCCTCGAGCCAGCCCGGCCTGCGGGCGGCCAGCCCGAGGACGATCAGCACGCCGCCGATGAACGCCACGAAGAGCCCGGTTCCGGCCAGGGCGAACTCGACGAGGCGGTCCCGCATGACCAGGGCGACCGTCCCGGCGACGACGAACGGCAGGGCGGTCAGCAGGTCCACCACGAGCACGACGACGACCCCGACGGCCGCCCGCGGGCCGGACTCGCCCCGCGCCGACGCGTCGTCGATGAACACGGCGGCGGCCGGAGCGGCGGTGAACGGAACGGCGGTCTTGGCGAAGATCGACGCGAACAGGATGGGGACCAGTCGCAGGGCCTCGCTCGAGACGCCGACCGCGCGGAAGCCCGCCTCGTACAGCCCGCCGTACAGGAGGAAGAACGCCCCCTGCAGCACGAGCGCGACCAGCGCCCAGGCCCAGTTCGCCCGCCCAAGCTCCGCGCCGAGCGCCGCCGCGGAGGTGAACTGGGCGGCCACGATGGCGAGCACGACGATCGCGAGCATCACCAGCAGCCACCGGCGCCAGCCGATCCGGCGAGGTGGTGCGGCGTTGGGGGTTGGTCCCATGGCTGGCGGATCATCCCCCAAACGGGCCGACGACTCCTCGCGCGGCCGCGTCAGTCCGCCGACACCTCCACCTCCACGCCGCGGGCACGGAGGGCGTCGAGGACCTGCCGGACGTGGACGGCCCAGCCGAGGTTGATGAACTGATGTTCCTCGAATGTCCGGCCGTTGGCGCTCACGGTGGGGTTGAAGCCGAGGGGGATGTGGGCCGTGCGGCTCTGGATGCCCCAGATCCGTCCGCGGGCGTCGCACACAGGCCCGCCGCTCTGCCCGCGCAGGCCCGGCGACGACGTCTCGATGAACTGGACCGGGGAGCCCGGCGATGGGCCGATGACGCGGGTGAGGATGCCCTCGATCGGGAACAGGGTCAGCTGCGGCTTGTCAAGCGCGAAGACCGAACGGGCCGGGTCGAAGCTGACGGAAAGCTGCTCGAACGGGAAGCCGAAGCGGCACAGGCTCCGGCCCGGCTGGATCCCGGTTTCCGGGTTCTTGAAGGTGGGGAACGGCCCGGCCAGGAGGCTCGCCGGCTCCAGGCGGCCGAGCGCCAGGTCGAGCTCCCCGATCACCGAAACGTCACGGAATGTCAGCCCGTCGGTACCCCACCAGGCGGAGCAGTTCTCGATCCAGGCCAGGTCGATGGTCGCGGCGAGACGCTCCACGGCGGCACGCCGCGCGTCGTCCTGGAGGGCCGGATCGGCCGCGATCGCGGCCTCGGCGGCACGGTGCCGGGTCATCTCGGGGAGGTGCAGCTCGAAGTCGCGCCACAGGCCGAAGACGTGGCCGGCAGTCAGGAACCAACCGTCGGCATTGAGCAGGACCCAGGTCGCCACGTTGCTCTCGACCGCGCCGTTGAGCCGGCGGGTGGAGATCACCAGGGGGCGCGCAAAGTGCTGCGCCAGGGCATACGCGTCGGCAAACACCGAAAGCCTCCAGGACATCGATGCCCGAGGGCCGTCGGGGCGGGCCTGCGTGCCCACCGAGCGCCTTCGGTCGCGCACAGAGTGCCACGCCGGCGCCCTGGTGGGACGGGGAACAGACCGAGCTCAGGACCCCACGTCGAGCCAGACGTCCGGCGAAGGGCGCTCGGTCCTCACCCGGACGTGGCGCCCGGTGAGCATGCCCACCAGGTCCGCGAAGACGCTCACGCTCGGGACCTTGGGCACCATCCGTTCGATGGTGCGTGCCTGGTCGGCGGGAAGCGGCTCTGGCGTCAGCACGTGCAGGTGGAGGCCCCGCCACTCGAAGGTGGCGCTGCTCGGTTCGCGGGTGACCGTGCGCTCCGCCTGGCTGAACATGCCCATTCGTGCTCCTGTGAACGCGATTCTGGGCCGCCCAGCTTGCAGCCAACCTTGCTGAAGCTCAGGCGGGCGGAGCCCCTGCAGTGGATCGGCGGATCACCAGCTCGACCGGGAGGGAGATCTCGTCACCATCGGGAGGGAGCGCCTCCGGGGCGGCGTCCGGCGGCCGCGTGCCGGGCGCGTCGAGCAGGTACCGCGCGGCCGCATACCCCTTCAGGCGGAGCGGCTGACGGACGGTGGTGAGGGACGGCCGGCTCGTGGTGGCGCCGGGAATGTCGTCGAAGCCGACGATCGACAGCTCCGCCGGAACGGCCACCCCAAGGTCCCGGGCTGCGGCGAGCACGCCGATCGCCAGGCGGTCGCTCATGGCGAGGATCGCCGTCGGGCGCGGTGTCCGTTCCAGCAGGTCGCGGCCGGCCTGGCGCCCCAGCTCCTCGTCGCTGAGGGCGCACTCGTAGAGCGGGACGTCGTCGACCGCCAGGCCGGCGTCCGCCACGGCGGCGCGGTACCCCTGGAGCCTGCGGGTCGCCACGTCGAACGTCGATGACGAGACTCGCGCCGCGTCTCCGCGCCCGGTGTAGCCGTCGGGCCTGAACGGCGACGCCACGATGCCGAGCCGTCGGTGGCCCAGCCCGACCAGGTGGCCGGCGGCCAGCCGCGCGCCGGCGAAGTCGTCGACGCCGACGGTCGCGACGCCGGGGATGCGGGGCTCGTCCACGACGACGACGGGCTCCCCCCGGGCCAGCACGTGCTGGAGCGCCGGCGTCTCCCACGGCAGCGAGTAGGCGATGAACCCGTCGACGGCGACGTCCGTGATCGTGTGGGGGTCGCGTGCCCGCGTCGCCCCGGGGACGATGAGCAGGCCGAGGCGCCGCTCCTCGCAGGCATCGGCGATGCCCCGGATGAGCTCGCTCGTCGCCGGGTCGTCGAGCGCGAACGGCAGCGACTCGGGGAGGATCAGGCCGATCGCGCCCGCGCGACCGGTCCGCAGCATCCGGGCGACCGGGTTCGGGCCGGCGTATCCCGCCGCGCGCGCGGCTTCCATCACCCGCGCACGCAGCTCGGGCGACAGCTGGTCCGGACGGCTGAACGCGTTGGACACCGTCGTCTTCGAAACGCCCAGCGTTCCCGCCAGATCCTGCAGGGTGATGCGCCGGCGCGCCCTGGTTCTGTGCTCCATGGGCCTATCTTGACCGATCCAGAACCGGCGTGTATGCTGGCGCTGTTCTTGATCGATCCAGAACCAAACGCACGAGGGTCGGGCGGGAACAGGAGAACCGATGAACACGTACACAATGTCGACCGACGAGGACCTCGCCCGCGAGCGGATCGAGATGGCCTCGCATGATCACCCGTTCTGCCGGGCCTGCGGCCAGCCGATGACGATCGAGGTCCGCGGCAGCGAGCTCTGGCTCGAGTGCGCCTCGCTGCGTCCCCTGCGCGGCCTTCGGCTGCGCCTGGCATCGAGCTTCCACGATCGGCATGCGATCGGGAGCAGGTGGCTGCCCGCGAGGCCCCAGCTCAGCTGAAACCGGTGCCCCGGTCCGCGCCGGGGTAAGCCCGGGGACCTACGCGAGGGCCCGGACGCTGCGCCTTCAGGCGCCCAGGGCGGCCCGCACGCGGGGCCGGGAGAGGTACCACAGGGTGAGCACCGCCAGCACCAGCGTGAGCAGGTGGCTGCCCGGGATGCCCCGGCCCAGCTGCAGCAGCGCGAGCACGAGGGCCGCGGTCTCGAGCCCGATTCCCAGCGCCCAGGCCCACGGGCGCAGGTTCCACAGCCCGTAGGAGAGCGCGATCTCCAGCGCGCCGAGCGCGAGCAGCGCCAGCGCGACGAGCCGCTCCACCCCGTGGAGGCGCGGCAGGAAGTAGATGCCGTCCGAGGCCGCCCACCAGCCCGCGGCGCCCAGGAGCGCCAGCGCGCCGACGATCACCGCCCCGACCGCGAGGAGGGCCAGCCCGAAGGGCCGGATCCGCGTCGTCGTCCCTGGTGTGTCCATCTCCCCGTCCTCGCAGTCCGCGACGTCTGGATGCTCGCACGAACGCCCCCGGATCGCTCCGGGGGCGTCTCTGGTGCCGGTTACGACGGGGAGATCACAGCGCCCGGAGCGCGGCGCGGCACGCCACGGCGTCGGCGCGGGCCGCGTTGAGCGAGGTCCGGAAGCCCTGCAGCGTCGTGTGGTCGGCCTTCAGGACCGGCCCGGCGGTCCCACCGTTGTAGCCGGCCGGCGTCAGGGCGAGCAGCTGCGCGGAGATCCCCGCGAGCGTGGAGGTGTTCACCTGGCCCAGGCTCGCCGTCATGTTGTCGAGGTCCGTCTGCGCCTGCGAGGTGTCACCGCTGGCGGCGTCGATGCGGTCCTGGAGCTTCCCGGCCACCGTGGTGAGCCGGCCGACTGCCGCCGCCTCGTTGTCGGCCGAGATGACCTCGGCGGTCATCGGGACCATGAGCAGGTAGATCCGGTAGTCCGTGACGATGGTCCCGATGTCGGCGCGGAGCGTGGTGACGTCGTCCTCGCCGTCGATCTTCGACTTCAGGGCGGTGAGCCCGGTCGTATCGGCCGTGAGGAGCCCCTGCAGCGTGGACCGGTCGCCGTCGGTGAGCCCGTTGGGGTTCGACACGTGGTCCTGGAGCGTCGTGATCGTCACGAGCCGCCGGTTGATCTCGCAGTCGCCGAGCGCCTGGAGGTGCGCGGCGCTGTTGTCCTTGGCCGCCGTCCGCTGGGCGGAGCACGCGCCGGCTCCGCTGCCGGCAGTGACCTCCGGCGCCAGCGGCGACGGCTGGGCGGCGAACGTCGGCGCGGCCGATCCGATGACGAGCAGGCCACCGATGGCCAGGGAGGCGAGGGTTCCGGGAAGTGCGAGCTTCATCTGGCTTGTCTCCGTTCGATGCGGTCTGTGCCGGACCCCCTGGACCCGTTGCCGGGCGCCTCGGGGGTCGCAGGCGTCACCTTCGGGCCGCTGCGTAAGGAACGCGACGTCGCCAGATGCGGTTGTTGTAAGGCGACCGACTCGGCGCGACGCGGTTCGAACCTCGGCGGAGGCCGTCCGCGCCCCGAATCGCCCGAGAGAATAGGCTGATGCGGTCATGAACACCCGAACCCTGCACTCCTTCATGCCCGGCCTCGGCCGGCTCTTCCCACCCGGCCACGTGGCCATCCTGCGGCTGTACGGTCCGATCGCGGACGGCGCCCGGGCGGCCGACTGGATCGAGCTCGTCCGCCGCCTCCGCGAGTCCCGCCGGGTGCCGGCCGTGGTGCTCGACATCGACTCGCCCGGCGGTTCCGCAACCGCCTCGGACGGAATGTTCCTGGCCCTCGAGCGGCTGGCCGCGAGGAAGCCGCTCGTCGCCGCGATCCGCGGGACCGGCGCGTCCGGCTCCTACCTGGCGGCCATGGCCGCCCGCACGATCGTGGCCCAGCCGCACGCCATCGTCGGCTCCATCGGCGTCATCTCGGCCGGGCCCCGGCTGCCGCGGCTCCTAGAGCGGCTGGGCGTCAGCGTCACCGAGAACCGCGCCGGCCGCCTCAAGGGGATGGGCGCGCCGTGGCGCGACGAGACCGAGGAGGAGCGAGCCAAGGAGCAGGCGATCGTCGACGCGTTCTACGACGCGTTCGTGGCGCGGGTTGCGCACGGCCGGCATCTCGACGAGGCGCGGGTCCGGACGCTGGCGACGGGCGAGGTCTGGCTCGGCGAGGAGGCCCGCTCGCTGGGGCTGGTGGACGAGATCGGCGACCTGGAGCGGGCGGTCGAGATGGCGGCCGAGGCCGCGGGCGTGCCTGCTCGGTCGGCCCCCGTCCGCCTCCGCCGGCCGCTGCTCGAGCGCCTCGCGGGCCGCTTCGGGGCGAGTCTCGCGGAGGCGGTCGCCGATCGCGTCGAAGCTCGGCTGGAGGCCCGCGTCCGGACCTGACGGAGTCGGTGAGGCTCTGCCTGCGGTGGGTCAGGCGCCGGGCGCGGCCTGCCCGTCGACGAGGCCCGCCAGGAGCCGCAGCACCGGCATCGCGGCGACGAAGCCGTCCGCGAGGATGTCCGGCAGGCGGTCCGACAATGCGTCGGCGTCGGCGAGCTGCCGGCTGAAGGTGACGTCCTTGAGCTTGAGCAGCTCGGCGTCCGGGTGATCGGCCGGGAACCCGGCGGGCGTCCGCTTGAGCCGCTCCCCGCCGACGTGACCGAAGGCCCCGACGAAGCCCGGGTCGTCGAGCGCCGCGTGGACGACCGCGGGGCGTCCCGCGACCACGGCCCTCCACGCGGCGAGCACCGACGCTTCGGGGTGGTACATGCCGCCGCCGAGGTAGATCTCGCCCGGACGCAGGCTGAAGTAGCCGCCGGAGTAGCCACCCGGCCCGCCGTCCCGCCACGGGAAGCTGGCGCTCACGTACGGCTTGTAGGGCGACTTGTCCCTGGAGAACCGGGTGTCGCGGTAGATCCGGAACGGCGAGCGGGCGGGATCGGCGACCAGCGGGATCTCCCGTTCGGCGAAGCGCTCGCCGAGCTCGACGCAGAGCGCCTCCAGCGGATGCTTGAGCAGCCGCTCGTAGTCGGCCTTGCGCGGGGCGAACCAGGCCCGCTCGTTGTTCGCGGCAAGGTCGGCGAGGAACTGCAACGCCTCGCGCGTGAAGCCTTCGAACGCCATGCTGCCCTCCCTGCGTCCCGGTCCGACCGCGACCTCCGGACGCCTGCAGGGTAGCGCGGATTGCCCTGCCCGCCGTGGACCGCCGCCGCGCCCTTCGGGCGCCCCGGCGTCCTACTTCCAGTAGGCGCCGAGCGCCCCCGAGGTGCTCACCCCGTGGCGGGGATCGCCGGGCCACTGGACCCGGACGTTGATGGCGGCCCCGGCGCCGGCCGTCGTCCAGAACGTCACGACGCCCTTCGCGTCGGCCCGGGCCCCCTTGAGATAGGCGGGGCTGCCCCAGGTGCCCTTCGTCTTCCCGGCCACCAGGACGTTGACGCGCTGGCCGGCCAGCGCCGCGCCGCCCGAGAACGATGGTGGGCGATACTGGGTTCGAACCAGTGACCTCACGGATGTGAACCGTGCGCTCTGACCGGCTGAGCTAATCGCCCGTGCGGCGGATTATACGGCCAGCCCGGGCCAGCGCGACCTGACGGCCGGCGCGTCGATCCCCGAGACGGCGACGACCTTCCGGCGGGCCGTCGTGCCGGCCACGATCCGGATCCCGGAGCGCCCGACACCGAGCTCGCGTGCCAGCAGGCGGCAGAGCGACTCGTTGGCCCCGGAATCGACCGGCGCGGCCGCCACCCGGACGTGCAGCGCCCCATCCTCCCCGACCCCGTCGACGCGATCCGCGCCGCCCCGCGGCGTGAGCCGCACCGCGAAGCGGACGCCGTCGTCGGCGCTCAGCGGCCCACGACCCCGAGGAGCGCGCTCAGAACGAGCATGAGAATGAGCGGAGAGAGATCCAGCCCGCCAGTCGCGGGCAGCAGGCGCCGGATCGGAGCCAGGAACGGCTCCGTCAGCGCGACCACCTGGCCCGAGATCGGGTTGCGCGCCTGGGGGTCCACCCACGAGACGACGACGCGCGCCAGCACCAGCGCCCACAGGACGAGCACGAGGAGCTGGAGGAAGTTGGCCAGGAAGATGCCCACGTGATGGAGTCTACGCGCGCTCGGTGACGACAGAGCGCCCCGGGCCCGGGGCGGGCGCGGCTTCGGCGCCGCCCGGTGCGGGCACCGCCTGGGGGCCTTCGGCCACGGCGCCGGCCCACTCGCCGAAGATCGCCCGGCCCACCCGGACGAGCGTGGCTCCCTCCTCGACCGCGACCGGGTAGTCGCCGCTCATGCCCATCGAGAGCGCCGGGCCAAGACCCCGCGCCAGACCCGCGGGCCGTTCGCCCGGGTCTGCCCTCCCCGGCGCGAGGCCGCGGAGGCGTTCGGACAGCACGCGCAGCGCGCGGAACGTCGAACGCGCCTCCTCGGCGCCGGCAACGGCACGGCCCACGGTCATCAGGCCGCCCAGCTCGAGGTTCGCGAGGCGCAGGAGGACCGGCATCGCGTCCGCGAGGTCGTCGGGCGCGAAGCCGGCCTTCGCGGGGTCCGCGTCCACGTTCACCTGCAGGAGGATCGGCAACGGGCGGCCGGGCCGCAGCTCGCCGGCGATCCGGTCGAGGCGAGCGGCTAGTGCGACCGAATCCACGCTCTCGATGACATCGAAGATCGCCACCGCCCGGCGCGCCTTGTTCGCCTGGAGCGGCCCGACCAGGTGCCAGCGTGCTCCCGGGACGGCGGGGACCTTCTGCTGCGCCTCCTGGACTCGGTTCTCCCCGATGACCGTCAAGCCGGCGGCGACGGCCGCCCGCAACCGGGCCGGATCGACGGTCTTGCCGACCGCCACGAGGGTGACGGTGGCCGGGTCGCGCCCGGAACGTTCGCATGCCCGGGCGATCCCGCGCCGCACGCGCTCGCGAGCGGCGACGAACCCGGCGACCGCGGCCGGATCAGGGAACGGCGCGGCCGGCGAGAGGCCCGCCGGCTCGGGCACGGCGTCGCGCTACTTCGAGCGTCGCAGGAAGCTCGGGATCTCCAGGTCGTCCGCGTCGTACGTCCGGCGCACGTTCGCCGCCGGCGCGGTCTCCGCCACGGTCCGCTCCACGCGAACCGATGACGGCTCTCCCCGGTCCACCGACGGGCGCTCCGCCGGCCGCAGGTCGGCGTCCGCGGCGGTGCGCTGGCGCTCCAGCTCGCCGAGGAAGTCGCGCTCGGGCCGGACGGACCGGGAAACCTCGTAGGGTCGCTCCGCGCTCTCGCGCCGGACGGGTTCGCGGCGACGGGTGCCGTCGAATCCGGTCGCGATGACGGTGATCACGACGTCCTCGCCGAGACGCTCGTCGAAGCTCGCGCCGAAGATGATGTTCGCCTCCGGATCGGCCGCCGCGCGGATCTCCTCGGCTGCCTCGGTCACCTCGTAGAGGGTGAGGTTGGACGATCCCGAGATGTTGAACAGGATCCCCTGTGCCCCGGTGATGTTGACCTCGAGGAGCGGGCTGGCGATCGCCTGCTTGGCGGCCTCGAGCGCGCGGTTGTCGCCGGACGCGCGACCGATCCCCATCAGGGCGGAGCCCGCGTCGTGCATGATCGCCTTCACGTCGGCGAAGTCGAGGTTGATCAGGCCGGGCACGGTGATGATGTCGCTGATCCCCTGGACACCCTGGCGGAGCACGTCGTCCACGACCCGGAACGCGTCCAGGATCGAGGTGTTCTTGGCGACCACGTCGCGCAGCCGGTCGTTCGGGATCGTGATGAGCGTGTCGACCTTGGCCTTCAGCTGCTCGGCGGCCTTCTCGGCGATGAGCTTGCGCTTGTTGCCCTCGAACGAGAACGGCTTCGTCACGACCCCGATGGTCAGGGCGCCGAGGTCCTTGGCGATCTCCGCGATGACCGGAGCGCCGCCCGACCCGGTGCCGCCGCCGAGGCCCGCCGTGATGAACACCATGTCCGAATCGCGCAGCGCCTCGGTGATCTTCTCGACGTCCTCCTCGGCCGCCCGCTGGCCGATCGCGGCATCCCCGCCCGCGCCGAGGCCCCGGGTGATCTTGTCGCCGATGCGGATCTTGTGCGGCGCATCCGACTGGAGCAAGGCCTGGGCATCCGTGTTGATGCCGATGAACTCGACGCCCATCATCTCGGCCCGGATCATCCGGTTGACGGCGTTGCTTCCGCCGCCGCCGACGCCGACCACGCGAATCAGGGCGAAGTTCTCGGAATCCGACCGCAGCGGCATCGCTGGTCCTCCGGGGTGGTGAGCGGCTGTTCGGGCCGTCCGTGATCAAGACGTCGGTTGCACACGCGCGCCGCCCGGTCCGGCGGCGGGCACAGCGAGCCGGAACGTGGACTGCCCGGGGAGTATAGCGCCGGATCCGGGGATGGGAACCCCGAACGTTGCCGACCGCGGTGCCCGGCGACACCGAAGGTCCCGGATCCGGCCCGCCGAACGGCCTATCCCCGGCGGTCGCGCCGGCAGCCCGCCGGCGGCCCGAGGGCTACGGGAAGACGCTCCGGAGCGCTCCCCGGATCCGGCCGGCGAGGCCGCCCGCGGGCGCCGATTCGTACGTCGTGAGGTCGGCCGCGCCGAGATGGCGCGCGCCCCACAGGAGCAACCCGATCGCGGTGCTGTAGGCCGGCTCCATGATGCCGTCGACGAGGCCGCCGACCTCGGTCGGGGCGGCCACCCGGACGGGCATCTCGAGGATCTCGCGGCCGAGGACGGCCGCCCCACCGAGCTGCGCGCCGCCGCCGGTGAGGACCAGGCCGGCCGGCAGCAGGCCCGGGGCCGCCGCGAGGATCTCGGTCCTGAGCATCTCGTACGTCTCGCGCATCCGGGCCTCGATGATGCGACAGACCTCCATGCGCTCCACGGTCCGGCCCGCCTCGTCCCCGAGCACGGTGACGTTGATGACCTCGTCCGGGTCCAGGCCCGCCACGTCGCAGGTCCCGTGGTCGATCTTGAGCGACTCGGCCACCTGCAGGCTGGTCTTGAGCCCGATCGCGATGTCGTTCGTGACATTCGCGCCGCCCACCGGCAGGACCGCGGTGTGGAACGGGGAGCCGTCGGCGAACAGGGTGAGCTCCGTCGTCCCGGCGCCGATGTCGGCGACCGCGACCCCGAGATCGCGCTCCGTCGCCGAGAGGACCGCCTCTGCCGAGGCGAGCCCGCCGGCCACCAGCTCGTCGATCTTGACGCCGGCCGCGGTGACGCACTTGGTGAGGTTCTGGACCGCCGTCGCGGAGGCGGTGACGATGTGGGTGGAGACCTCGAGGCGAACCGCGCTCATCCCGAGCGGGTTCATCACGCCCTCCTGGCCGTCCACGGTGTAGCCCCGCGGCACGACGTGGAGGACCTCGCGGGTGGACGGGATCGAGACCGCCCGGGCGACCTCGATGGAGCGGTTGACGTCCTCCTGGGTGACCTCGCGGCGCGGCCCGGCGACGGCGACCTGGCCCGGCGAGTTGAGGCCGTCGACGTGCTGGCCGCCGACGCTCACGAAGGCCCGGTCGATCTTCCAGCCGGAGTGGCGCTCTGCCTTCTCCACGGCCGCCGTGATCGAGTGAACGGTCTGGTCGATGTTCACGACCACGCCCTTGCGCAGCCCCGACGCGGGCACGGTGCCCTTTCCGATGATCGTGACGCCGCCGTCGCGGCCAACCTCGCCGATGAGGGCCACGACCTTGGTCGTCCCGACGTCGATCCCGACCAGGACCGCCTCGCGTTCCACTCGTTCCGTCCCTCTCCCTGCGGTAGAGCCGGCCTAGAGAAAGTGCCGGCGGATCAGTGCGACGTTCTGGAAGATCCGCAGCCCGAACGTGATCAGCGCGACCAGGTACAGGTCGAGCCCCAGGCGGTCTCCCACGAACGTCAGGAGAACCGCCACGATCGCGTTCACCACGAACCCGCTGATGAAGATGCGGTTGTTATACGTCCCATCCAGCTCGGCCCGCACCGCTCCCAGGACGGAGTCGAGCGCCGCGAGAATCGCGACAGCCGAATACCGGGCCAGCTCGAACCCGACGTTCACGTTCAGGACAAGCCCGAGGAGGACACCGACGAGCAGACCCGCCAGCGGCAGGAGCACGGGTCGGTTCTCCCTCCAGGTACGTCGTTTGCGCAAGGCTACTCGACCCGGCGGCAGGGCGCCAAACCATCCCGTCATGCCGGCGCTCACTTCGTCGTGTAGGTGCCGTGCGAGCCGTCCGCGAGCACGATCCGGAGGAGCGTGCCTTCCCGGCCGACCAGCAGCCCGCGGAGGAGCCGCGTCTGTTCGGGAACCAGGTCCGGCGGCCGGAGAGTCGCCGAGTAGAAGCCGAAGACGGCCGTCCAGGGGTGGTCGACGGTCGGGCGGATCGTCCAGCCGTCCTGGTCATCGAGGCTCACCTGGAGCGCCGGGGCGGACGAGCCGACGTCGGCCGGCCGGAGCGAGAGCAGGCGCGTCGCGACGTCCATCTCGATCGGGCTCAGCTGGTCGCCCACCCCGGGAGGCGGCTGCACCTCGGCCACCACGCCGCCCGGCGGGGAGCTCGCCGCCCGCCGGTCCTGTACGGTCGGCAGGCCGGCGGCAAGGGTCCGGGCAGCGGCCGTGGCGTCCGCGGCGCTGGCGTCGGCGATCACCATCCCATCCCGGTCCACGAGGAGCAGCGCGCTTCCCGTGCGCCAGGCCAGGATCGGGACGCGTTCGACGACGCGAACACGAAGCATGCCGGGCAGGTCCACCCGGACGTCCGCCTCGGAGATCGACGGGATCGCCTCGAGCCCCGACCGCAGCTCGTCCGTCGCCAGGGTGAACGCGTTCGGCGGTGGGCTGCCGAGGGCGAGCACCGCCTGTATCGCGGCCTCGCTCGTCACGCTGACGCCCGACACGTCCACGCTGCGGACGCCGAAGGCCGGTGATGATGCCACGCCCCAGGTGGCCGCCCCGGCGCCGACCATCACGAGGGCGGCCAGCGCCCGACCCGGGGAGAGACGGGACGACGCGCGCCGCTGGGCCGGC
>JARLHH010000136.1 GCA_031292335.1 Candidatus Limnocylindrales bacterium
GCGGCGGCCAGCGCCGCGGCCCCTGCCAGCGCGGCGGCCGGCAGCATCGCCGTCAAGATCGGGATCGAGCTGCCGATGACCGGCGGCGAGGCGCCGAACGGCGTCCCGACCGCGAACGGCGTGGCGCTCGCGATCGCCAAGAACCCGGTCCCCGGCTTCACGATCACCATCAACCAGCAGGACGACGCCGTCAACGGCGTGCACAACCCGCAGCAGGGCGCCAAGAACATCCAGACCCTGGCGAACGATCCCGCGGTGATCGGGGTTGTCGGCCCGTTCAACTCGAGCGTCGCCCAGGCCGAGATCCCGGTCAGCAACGCGGCCGGCCTCATGATGTGCAGCCCCGCCAACACGAACCCCGGGCTGACCAAGCCCTGGGGCGGCGTGGACCCCGTCACGCTGCGGCCCACCAACCCGACCAAGATCGCCTACGTTCGCGACGCGACCACCGACGATCTCCAGGGCGCGGCCGGGGCGGACATCGCCTACAACATCGCCAAGGCGACGAGCGCATACGTCGCTGACGACACCCAGACCTACGGCAAGGGCCTGGCCGATGTCTTCGCGACGCAGTTCACCGCGCTCGGCGGCAAGGTCCTCAAGCGGGACGGGATCCCCGGCAGCACCACCGACTTCACGAGCTACGTGACCACGGTCAAGGGCCTCGCCCCGCAGTACGTCTTCTACGGCGGCGTGACCACGTCCGGTCTTGGCCTCTTCCGCAAGCAGATGGCCCAGCAGAGCATCGCCTCCATCCCCTTCGGCGGTGGTGACGGCATCGTCGACGGCTCGGCGGCGACGGCCAGCTCGTTCCTCCAGATCGCGGGCGACGCCGGCGACGCGAACACCTATGGGACCGTTGCGGGCCCCACCGAGATCCCCAACGCGGCGCAGTTCGCCACTGACTACAAGGCCATGTTCAACACCGATCCGGGCGCGTACAGCGCGTCGGCCTACGCCTGCACGCAGGTCTTCCTCCAGGCGCTCGCCAAGGCCGGCGCCGGCATCACCGACCCGGCCGCCCTCCGCGAGGCGGTCCGGGCCTACGTGGCCACCCCGTCCAACACGTACGACACGGCGCTCGGAACGTTCAGCTTCGACGCCAACGGCGACACCACCCAGAAGATCGTCTCGTACTTCCAGTACGACCCCACCAGCAAGGGCTGGAAGTTCCTCAAGCAGCGCGACTTCACCGCAGAGCCGCTGCAGTAGAGTCCCGCACCTGCGGAGGCCGGGGCGTCGCCTGACGCCCCGGCCTCGCCGACCTCCTGGAACCGGAGCTGCCACGTGACGATCCCATGAGCGCCGCAGCGACCCCCGTTGCCCGCCGGCGCCCGCGTGTCGGACGCCTGAACAACCTGCTCGTCATCGTGCTGGTGCTGATCGCCGCGTACGTGATCATCGCCATCCCGTCGGGCGACCAGGCGCAGCAGCAGTTCGTCAACGCGGTGACGATCGGGGCGATCTACGCGCTGATCGCGCTGGGCTACACGATGGTCTACGGGATCATCGAGCTCATCAACTTCGCCCACGGCGAGATCTTCATGTGCGGCTCGTTCGTGTCGTGGTGGCTCCTCACGACGCTCGGGTTCTCGGGCGCGATCAGCGATCCGATCCTGCTCATCGGCGTGCTCATCCTGGCGTTCGCCGTCTCGATGGTCGTCATGGGAATCGTCGGGGTGGTCATCGAGCGGCTGGCCTACCGGCGGCTCCGCAACGCCCCGCGCCTCGCGCCCCTGATCACCGCCATCGGGGTCAGCTTCATCCTCCAGAACATCGTGTTCGTGGTGGTCAGCAACTCCATCGTCACCACGCCCCAGATCATCCCGAACACCCAGCTGGCGCTCGGGCCGATCTCCATCAATCTCATCAACCTGTTCGTGATCGTCCTCGCCGTCGGCCTGATGGTGGCGCTGCAGCTCTTCATCGGGCGCACGCGTCTGGGCCGCGCGATGCGCTCCACCGCGATCGACCGCGATGCCGCCCAGCTGATGGGCGTGGACATCAACACCACGATCGCGCTCACGTTCTTCATCGGGTCCGCCCTGGCGGGCGCCGCCGGCGTGGTCCAGGGCCTCTACTTCGGGATCACGGTGTTCAACATCGGCTTCCAGGCCGGCCTGAAGGCGTTCACCGCCGCCGTCCTGGGCGGCATCGGCAACACGACCGGCGCCGCGCTCGGTGGCTTCGTGATCGGCTTCCTCGAGGTGATCAGCTCCGTCTGGGGCCAGGGCCGCTGGAGCGAGGCGGTCGTCTTCGGCATGCTGGTCCTCGTCCTGGTCTTCCGGCCCACCGGCATCCTGGGCCAGCAGCTGGCCGACCGCGCATGAGTGGGGGGTCGCGAGCGGAGACATCCGCCGGCGGCACCGGCCAGGCCCGGAACGCGCCGCCCGTCCGACCTGCGTGGCGCCTGGCGCTGGCGCGCGTCGACGCCCTCCTGGGCCGCCACCAGTCGATAACGATCGTGCTGGGCCTGGCGATCGTAGCCGCCCTCCTTCCCCAGATCGTGCTGCTGCCGCCGTTCAACGGCTTCGGGACCCAGAAGGACTTCATCGGCGGCTTCGCCGACGCGGGGGTCTTCGTCCTCCTCGCGATCGGCCTGAACGTCGTCGTGGGCTTCGCGGGGCTTCTTGACCTGGGCTACGCGGCGTTCTTCGCGATCGGCGCCTACACCTACGCCTACGGAGCCTCGCCGTTCAGCGGCCTGGACATCCCGTTCTGGCCGATGCTCCTGGTGGGCGCGATCGTCGCCTCGATGTTCGGCGTCCTCCTCGGTGCCCCCACGCTGCGCCTGCGCGGCGACTACCTGGCCATCGTGACGCTCGGCTTCGGCGAGATCGTGCCGGTCGTCTTCCTGAACTCGGACAAGTACACGAACGGCACGAACGGGATCGTCGGGCTGTCCCAGCCCAGCCTCTACGGGCTCTTCGGGATCAGCGGCTTCGGGTTCACCAACCCCTGGCCGTACTTCGTGACCGTCGTGGCGATCATCGCCGTCGCGTTCATCTTCCTGTACCGGCTCCAGGATTCGCGCATCGGCCGGGCCTGGGTCGCCATCCGCGAGGACGAGCTGGCCGCGGCCAGCATGGGCATCAACACCGTCACGACCAAGCTCCTGGCGTTCTCGATCGGCGCCTCGACGTCCGGCCTGGCCGGCGTCTTCTACGCGTCGAAGCTCTCCATCGTCAGCCCCGACCAGTTCGGGTTCACCGTCTCGTTCACCGCCCTCGCGATGGTGGTGCTCGGCGGCATGGGCAACATCTGGGGCGTGGCCGCGGGCGCCTTCGTCGTCTACGAGATCCAGAGCCAGGGCCTCAAGCAGCTCGGTTCGTTCGTGCAGTCGCTGAACGTTCCGACGTTCGCCCTCGGGCCCCTCAGCGTGAACCTGGGATCGATCAACTTCATCAACTTCCAGTACCTGCTCTACGGCCTGGCGCTGGTGGCGATGATGCTGCTGCGGCCGGAAGGCCTCTTCCCCAGCCGGCGACGGAGATCGGAGCTGCACGAGACACCGGACGAGGCGGCCGAGTCCAACGAAGAGCTGGTCCAGGCATGAGCGCCGAAGCGCCGGCCCCGATCCTGGTCGCCACGGGCGTGACCAAGAAGTTCGGCGGCCTCGTTGCCGTCAACACGGTGGACTTCGACATCCCGAAGGGCTCCATCGTCAGCCTGATCGGGCCCAACGGCGCGGGCAAGACCACCTTCTTCAACGTGGTGGCCGGCCTCTACGAGCCGACCGACGGCGGCGTGACGTTCGGGGGCCGCGAGATGATCGCCCGCGGCCGCCGCGCGTGGGCCGAGCCGCTCACCTGGGTCCTCCCGACGGTCGTCGTGTTGCTCCTGGGGCTCCTGCTGACGTCGGCGACAGCGTCCGACCTGGTTCTCGCGCTGACCCTGCTTGTCGCGCTGGGCCTCCTGATCACGATGTTCCTGCTCGCGATCATCCGGCCGCCGGTCTACGAGCGGATGCTGCACCGGCTGGGGATCTTCAAGAGCGCCCGCCCGAACGATATGGTGGTCGCCGGCCTGGGTCGGACGTTCCAGAACATCCGCCTCTTCAAGACGATGACGGCGGCCGAGAACGTGATGGTGGGGATGCACGCCCGGCTCCACGCCAACCCGCTGGACGCGGCGCTGCGGCTGCCGCGCCACCGCCGCGAGGAGAAGGAAGCGGTGGTGCAGGCGCGCCGCTGGCTCGCCTTCGTCGGCCTCAAGGGCCTCGAGGACGAGACCGCACGCAACCTGGCCTACGGGAACCAGCGCCGGCTCGAGGTCGCGCGCGCGCTGGCCAGCCAGCCGAAGCTCCTGCTCCTGGACGAGCCGACGGCCGGCATGAACCCCTCCGAGACGTCCGAGATGATGACCCTATTCGGGCGCATCCGGAACGAGCTGGGCCTGACCATCCTGCTCATCGAGCACGACATGCAGGTCGTCATGGGCGTCAGCGACCGGGTGACGGTGCTGGACCACGGCGAGAAGATCGCGGAGGGGACGCCGGCGGAGGTCCGCCGCGACCCGCGCGTGATCGAGGCGTACCTGGGCAAGGGGGCCACGGCGTGACCGCGGCCGCCGGCGCCCCGGCTCCCGTCGACAACCCCGGCGGGGTGCCCCTCCTCCGGGCGCACGACATCCACGCCTACTACGGCCACATCCACGCGCTCCAGGGAATCACGCTGGATGTCTTCCCCGGTGAGATCGTCACGCTGCTCGGCGCCAACGGAGCCGGCAAGACGACCACGCTGCGGACCATCAGCGGTCTGATGCACCCGCGAACCGGCACGATCACGTTTGACGGCACCGACATCACCCACGTCCCGGCCCACCGGCTGGTGACACGCGGCGTCGGGCACGCCCCGGAAGGGCGCCGCATCTTCGGCCGGATGACCGTCCTGGAGAACCTCCAGATGGGCGCCTACACGCGCCACAACAAGGCCGAGCTCGAGATGGACTTCGATCGCGTCTTCGCGCTGTTCCCGCGGCTCCGCGAGCGGAGCAGCCAGGCCGGCGGGACGCTCTCCGGGGGCGAGCAGCAGATGCTCGCGATCGGGCGCGCCCTGATGACGCGCCCGAAGCTCCTGCTCCTCGACGAGCCGTCGATGGGGCTGTCGCCGATCCTGGTCGAGCAGATCTTCGACGTGATCCGCGACATCCACGCGCAGGGCACGACCGTCCTGGTCGTCGAGCAGAACGCGCTGATGGCGCTGGGCGTGGCGCACCGCGGCTACATCCTGCAGACCGGCCGGATCGTCCTGGGGGACACGGCGGCGAACCTGCGGCAGAACCCCGAGGTCCAGAAGGCGTACCTGGGCGGCTGAGCCGCAGGCCCTCCCGGGCCTGGCGGCCGCTCGGGGATCCGGTCGCTACTCCGGCCGGGCCCCGTACAGTTCGGCGGTCGCGAACGCGAGCCCCACGACGCCGGCCGCTGCGAGCCAGATGCCGGGCGCGCGGTCGGGCAGCATCGTCTCGAACCCGCCCGAGTCCACGGCGATCGCGAGCCCGCGCAGGAGCAGGCCAAGGGCGCCGATCCCCACCAGGAGGCCGTACACCCACCAGCGGTCGACGGCCGTCGGCCGATCTCCCATCGCGTAGGGAAGCGCCACGAGGGCAAGCGTCGCAAGCGCGGCGAGGAAGACGAGGATGCCGGGGCCGTAGAACCCGTTTCCCTCGAGGGCGGGGAGCCCTTCCGCGCCGCCGGCCCGGAACCATGGCAGGACGCATCCAACGGCGATCAGGATTGCCGCGACCGCCGCGATCCAGCGTCCGCGCCCGAGGGGTCGTCGGTGAAGCGACATCAGTCCGGGTCGGCGGTGTATACCTCGGGGCGCAGAACGCCCACGAAGCGCAGATTGCGGTACGTCTCGCCGTAGTCGAGGCCGTAGCCGACCACGAACTGGTCCGGGATCAGGAAGCCCCGGTAGTCGATCGGGATCTCCACCAGGCGCCGGGCGGGCTTGTCCAGGAGCGCGCAGATCCGGAGCGACGCCGGGTTCTTGCCGCGGAGATAGCGCACGAGGTAGTTCAGGGTGAGCCCCGTGTCGATGATGTCCTCGACGATGAGCACGTGGCGCCCGTCGATGCTCGACGAGAGATCCTTGAGGATGCGGACCAGGCCCGACGTTTCGGTCGCCGTGCCGCCGTAGGACGAGACCTCCATCAGGTCGATCTGGACCGGGATCGTGATCGAGCGCATCAGGTCGGCCATGAACGGCAGCGAGCCCTTCAGGACGCTCACGAGCGTCAGCGCGCGACCAGCGTAGTCGTCGCTGATCCGGCGGCCCAGGTCGCGGACCTTGGCCTGGATCTCCTCCTCGGTCAGCAGGATCTCTGACACGTCGGCGATGAGGTCGGGCTGGCGCGTCATGCGGTCACCTCCGGCGTCCGGGATCCGCGGGCGATCACCAGCCGGGCCTCGGCGCGGGCGTGGGCTTCGGCGCGCGACCGGCGCGCGCGCCGGCGGCCATGGTCGGGATGCCGTGACGGATCAAGCACCGCGTTCGCGGCGGCTGCGGCGTCGCCGGTCGACTCGGGACCTGCCGCTGGCGGCGCCACGCGTGCCCGGGCAGGCCACGTTCGCGTGGTGGAACCCGGAGTCCGTATCCGGGGCGGCGTCGTCTGGCCGTCGGCGCCCGTGAGCGCGTCGGCGAGGGCGAGCTTCCCGTACTTGAAGAGCAAGGCCCGGAAGTCACGCGCGTAGAGCAGCTTGATCCGGAGGCCGGGATAGAGCTCCCGGAGGCGGCGGAGCTTGCGGTTCTTCTTGCGGACCAGTCGCTGCTTGAGCGTCGTCAGCTCCAGGTAGAGATCCATCTCGGGGAGGTAGAAGTCGGGGCTGAAGCTTTCACGCACGGCGCCGGACCGGTCGAAGAGGATCGGGAACGTCCGCGGCTCGTACTCCCAGGCGACGGCGTAGAAGTCGAGGATCCGGGCCAGCTCCGCCTCGCTCGCGTGGGCAAAGGCCGGGACGGGCCGGCGGTCGAGATCCGCGTCGAGATCCATCAGCGGCAGTCTAGCGGGTCCGCGCGAGGTTCCGCCGCCGGCGGTCGACGCCTCGGCGCTGCCCCAGCACGACGGCGCCGGTGCGGCGCGTCCCGATACCCGGGGGGAGTATCATCACGAGGATCTTCCGTGGCGACCAGGAGGCCAGCCCATGACCGTGGAGAAAAGCGCGAGCACTGCGGCGCGGGAGACGGCGCGCGTCGCTGCCGCGCCGGCCACGGCGGCGCCAGGTTCGACGGCGGCCACCGCGGCACAGGGCGCGACGGCAGCCACGGAGCTGCCCGGCACGTTCCGCCACAGCTACTCGCGCGACCGCGCGCAGCTCCTCCGCCGGCTGAGCCGGATCGAAGGGCAGGTCCGCGGGATCGCCCGCATGATCGAGCGCGAGGAGTACTGCGTCGACATCCTCCAGCAGACCAGCGCGCTCCGCGCCGCCGTGGATGCGGTCAGCCTCCTCGTGCTCGAGGATCACGTCCAGGGGTGCATCCGGACCGCATCGGAGCAGGGCGACATACAGCAGTACGTGGACGAGATCCTCGACGTGGTCCGGCGCACGATCGGGCGGCCGATCCGCAGCGCGCCGCGGGGCTGACGGCCCGAAGCCCGGCCGGTCGCGTCCTGGCGGTCCCGGGGGCTCGCGCCTCCCGCCCGCGCGGCGCCGATCGGGAGCGTCGAGCGGTACCTTCGGACGGGACCCGGCGTCCCTCGGGGGATGGCCCGGCGCAGCGCGCGGGGGCACCCTCTCGTGGATGGCCACTTCCGAGCACCCACTCACGGCATCCCCGCCCCGGGACGCGCCCGCCACGGCAGGACCGCCCGGGTCGTCGAACCGCCGGCGCGACTTCCGGCGGGGCGAGGACCAGGCCGTCCACGAGGAGCGGGCCCTCCTTGCCCGCGCGATGGACATCCTTGCCGGACCGGGCGAGGCCGACGCGCACCTCGCCGGCATTCTCGCGATGGTGGCACGAGCCGTTGGGGCTCGACGGGCGGCGCTCGTCGTTGACGTGCCGACGCGGGCAGTCACGGTCGCGATCGGGGCCGACGAAGCCGACGAAGCCGGCCGCCCGCTCGGGGCCTGGCTGGACGCCCACGCGCCTCGCTCCGCCGCACGGCGGGCTGCTTCCCCGGCGGCCCCCATCCGCGTGGTCCGCGCGGGGCGCGATGGAGCTCCCGGGCGCAGCGATGCCGACGCGGCCACGACCGGGGTGTTTTTCGCGGTCCCCGTGTCGGGGGCGGGCGGCGTCCACCTCGGCGTGGAGCTGCGGCCCGGCGTCACGGCGGCCGCGGTCACCGCCCGCCTGCCCCTTTCGACGTACCGGCACGTGCTGGCCGCGCTTGCGCTGGCATCCTCGCGCGCCGAGGACGAGCGCGCGCTCGCGGAGCTCCGGTCCCGGGACGCCGAGCGGGCCGGGTTCATGTCGATGGTCGCGCACGAGCTGCGTACGCCGCTCACCGGCATCGGCGGCTACCTTGACCTGCTCCTGGAGGGCCGCATCAGCGACCCCGGCGTGGAGCGTGAGTTCCTGGAGCGGAGCCGACGGATCGCGGAGGGGATGGCGGAGCTCGTCGGGGATCTCCTCGAGATCAGCCGGATCGAGGCCGGGAGCCTGGGGCTGAAGGTCGAGCCGTTCTCGCTGGCAGAGGCCTGCACCCACGTTCTCGAGAGCCTCGAGCCTCTTGCCGCCCGGGCCGAGATTCGACTCGTCCGGGCTCTTCCGCCGCGCCTCAGGCCGGCCACCGGGGATCGACGGCGCGTGGAGCAGATCCTGACGAACCTGGTGGCGAACGCGATCAAGTTCACCCCGCGCGGCGGGCTGGTGGAGCTCGAGGCGAGCACCGGTCCAGCCGCCTCCCTCGTGGTGGTCCGCGACGATGGGCCGGGGATCGCCATCGAGGATCGGGCGCGCATCTTCGAGCCGTTCGTGCGGGTGGAAGGGGACGCGCGGATCGCCGGGACGGGCCTTGGCCTGCCGATCGCCCGCGACCTCGCGCGCGCCATGCACGGGGAGCTGAGCGCGGCGAGCGTCCTCGGGGTCGGATCCTCGTTCGTGCTCGTGCTGCCCGGAAGCGCAGGCCTGGACGGCGGCAGCGTCGCGGCCGCCCTGGCGATCGCGCTGGAAAAGGAGGAGCTGGCCCTGGAGGAGCAGGCCGTCCTGGCCGCGCTGCGCCGGCCGGCCCGCTCGGCTGTTCGCCTCGCTCGTCACGGGACCAACGAGGCTCCTCGCCCCGGGCCGGAATCCGCCTCCAACGGATCGGCGGCCTGAGGCGCGGTCCACCGTCGACGCGGGCGGGGACTCGATTGTCCACAATCGGCGGCGCGCGGCCCGACTTCGTGGATAAGCCCGTTGACACCTCCGCGGGCCGGGCGGACGATCCGCATCCGCATTCACCGCGGACCGACGACGGGGACCGTCGCCGGCACGGGGCCCAGGGGAAACCCGGCCGCCAACCGTGCCGGCCTCGCAAGACCGTCGGCGTCGGGCCCGCGGATGCGGGTCGATCGCCGGCCGGGAGTCGGCGCGGTTGCCACGGGGGCCGGTCGTCCCTGCTGGAGGGCCCCAGGGCTGCTTGGTCGCGCGCCGCTCCCGGCCGATCCCCGCGAATGCCCCGCGCTCCCTGCCAACGCGCGGGCCGCGCTCGCCGACGGCCTCGCGGCGCTGGGTCTGGACGACCTGCCCGCGCGGGCCGTGGCCGACCTCGAAGGCCATCTGCGCCTGCTGCTCGCGTGGACCGGCGCGGTGAACCTGACCGCAATCCGGGACCCACTGGCGGCCGTGGCCGCCCACGTGCTCGACTCGCTGGCAGCCGTGCCGCTGCTCCGCGCGGGCGGCGTCGGGCAGATCCTCGAC
>JARLHH010000137.1 GCA_031292335.1 Candidatus Limnocylindrales bacterium
CGCCCGCCGACCATGGGCTGCACCGTCCGCTACCCGATGGGCTGATCCACATGGCGATCTGTCGGGCGCGCCATTGCCACCTTGACCTTCTCGGGCTATCGTCGCGCGGTCGCGCCTCGTCCCGCGCCTGATGCGCCGTGGGGCGGGCCGCCCTGGGGAGGCTGGGATCATGGCGGATCGTCGAGTGCTCGTCCTGCTGGGAACCCGGAAGGGAGCGTTCATTCTCGAGGCCGACGCGCCCGGCCGCGGGGCGTCCGGGTCGTGGCACCTCCGTGGACCGCTCTGCGAGGGCTGGCCGATCAACCATTTCTGCCACGACGCGGCCACGGGCGCCCTCTACGCCGGCGGCGGGAGCCCCTGGTTCGGGGCGGCGGTGTGGCGCAGCGACGACCTGGGCGAGACCTGGACGCACTCGAGCGCAGGGCTGACGTACGGCGACGCGGGCCCGAAGATGCGCTCGGTCTGGCACGTGACGCCTGCCCACGGCGGCCTCTACGCGGGGGTCGAGCCGGCGGGGCTGTTCCGCTCCGAGGACGGCGGCGTTACGTGGACCCACGTCGAGGGTCTGACCAGGCACCCCACGCGCGAAAGCTGGGAGCCGGGGGCGGGGGGCCTGATCTGCCACACGATCCTGGCGCACCCGCGCGATCCCGCCCGCCTGTGGGTCGGCATCTCGTCGGTGGGCTGCTTCGCCACGGAGGATGGCGGCGCCACCTGGGAGGCCCGCAACCGGGGGGTGCGCGCCGACTTCCTGCCCGATCCCCACGCCGAGACCGGCCACTGCGTGCACAAGATGGTGCTCGCCCCGGGTCGCCCGGAGCGGCTCTACCAGCAGAATCACTGCGGGACATACCGCAGCGATGACGCCGGCCGCAGCTGGGACTGCCTCGACGCAGGGCTTCCGTCCACCTTCGGGTTCGCCATGGTTGCGCATCCCGCCGACGCGGACACGGTGTTCACCGTCCCTCTCAACGGCGACGACCAGGGGCGATTCATGCCCGACGCCCGCATGGCGGTGTGGCGCACCAACGACGCCGGGGCCACCTGGCGCGACCTCCGCGAGGGACTCCCCCAGGAAGACGCCTTCCTGGGTGTGCTGCGGGAGGGGATCGCGACCGACACGCTCGATCCCTTCGGGATCTACGTGGGCTCCAGCACGGGCCAGGTCTTCGCCAGCCCCGACGAGGGCCGGCACTGGCGCCGGATCGCGGACCTCCTGCCGCCGGTGCTGTCCGTCGAGACGGCCCTGGTCGACGCCTGAAGGGGGCGCATCGCGCCATGGCGGTGATCGTGCTTCCCCGCTCTCTCGTCGCGCTGTTCCCCGGAGCAGACCGCCGGGTCATGATGGAGGGACGGTCGGTTCGCGAGCTCATCGATGGGCTCGACGTGCGCTGGCCCGGCATGCGCGATCGGCTGTGCGATCCGGGCCCGGTCATCCGTGAGTACATCAACGTCTTCGTCGACGGGGAGTCCGCGGACCTGTCCAGCGCGGTCGCCGATCAGACGGTCGTCCAGGTCTTGCTGGCGGTGGCCGGCGGGTGAGGCCGCCGCAGACAGGATCCGGTCCAGCAGATCGTCCGAATCTGAGCTCTCGCCGCGCACTTGCATCTTCTATATGTGTATGTATACTTGTCCTGGCAGCGACCCAGAACGGCGGGAGTTAGGATGCTCAGGTGCCGAACAAGACGATCTACGTGTCCGACGGCGATCTCCCTGTCTATCAGCGCGCCCAGGAGCTCGCCGGGGGGAACCTCTCGTCGGCCATCACTGCCGCGCTGCGCCGCTACGTGGACGTCGAGGACGGTCGTCGCGAGGGCTTCAAGGAGATCACCGTCCGCGTGGGGCCCGGCGGCCGGCAGCAGCGATTCATGGGCATACTCGTGGGCCAGTGGGCCAACGCGTCGTGGAGCCAGGTCTACCGCGTCTACTCGACTCGAACCGGCAAGCTCGCGCTGCACACAGAGAAATCCCCGGAGTGGGCGAGCCGTGACGAGAACGGCAACCCCGCCGGCTGGCGTGGCTGGATCGGCCTGGGCAATCTCACCTACACGTTCAGCTCGGGTGAATCGACGCTGGAGGTGTTCGAGTCGCTCGAGCAGATGCGCGACAGAATCCCGCCCCAGCTCTACGAGATCGTTGCCGGCTCGGTCGCAACGCCCTCGGTCGAAGACCTCGACATCTAGGCGCTCCGCCGGGCTCTCACCGGATCAGGCGCCCGCGCAGGCGCCTTGACGTGCCCGCGCCGGCCGATCCTCCCTGCTCCGACTGGCCTACAGCCGGTTGATCGGAATAGCCCCCAACACGCCGGGCATCCCTGCACGGCCACCTCCGGCGTTGCTGTGCCCAACACCTGCCAGACAAGGAAGCGACGCATGACGAACAGCCACTCCCCGGCCGCGATCCGCGTGACCGGTTTGCGCAAGTCCTTCGGTCAGCAGGTCGTGCTGGACGGCATCGACTTCGAGGTCGCCCGAGGCACCGTCTTCTCGTTGCTCGGCCCCAACGGTGCCGGGAAGACGACCACGGTCCAGATTCTCTCGACGCTCATCCCCGCCGACGCCGGCCAGGTCCAGGTCGGCGGGCACGACTTGAGCGGCGAGCCGGACGCAGTCCGCGCCGCCATCGGCGTCACGGGCCAGTTCTCCGCGGTGGACAAGTTCCTCACCGGCGAGGAGAACCTGGTCCTGATGGCCGATCTGCGGCACATCGGCAGGCGCCAAGGCCGCCGGCGCGCCGCTGAGCTGCTCGAACAATTCGACCTGGCCGATGCCGCCCGCAAGCCTGTCGCCCTGTATTCCGGCGGAATGCAGCGGCGCCTCGACCTGGCGATGACCCTCGTCGGCGATCCGCGGATCATCTTCCTCGACGAACCGACCGCCGGCCTCGACCCTCGCAGTCGCCGGACGATGTGGCAGATCGTGGGCAGCCTGGTCGCGAGCGGGGTCACGATCTTCCTCACGACGCAGTACCTCGCAGAGGCCGACGAACTCGCGGACCGGATCGCCGTCCTCGACCACGGCACGCTGGTGGCGCAGGGCACGGCGGCAGAGCTCAAGCGGCTCGTGCCGGGCGGCCACGTCAGCCTCCAGTTCGGCGACGCCACTGTCCTCGCACGGGCCGCTCAGATGCTGCAGCCGACCTCGAGAGACGACGATGCTCTCACCCTTCAGCTCCCCGGCGGCGGCGACGTCAGGTCGCTGAGATCCATGCTCGACGGCCTGGATCAGGCCGGCATCGAGGTGGACGGGCTGACCCTCCACACGCCCGACCTCGACGACGTGTTCCTTGCCCTTACCGGGCACCCCGACGTTCCGCAGGAAACGCGCCCCCAGACACAGGAGGCTAATGCCCGATGAACGCCATTGCGTACACCGTGAGCGACTCGGCCACGATGCTGCGCCGGCAGCTGCGCCACATGCTGCGGTACCCGTCCCTGACCGTGATCGTGGTCGGGATGCCCATCGTGTTTCTGCTGCTGTTCGTCTACGTGCTGGGCGGGACCATGGGCTCGGGCCTTGGCCCGTCCGGCGCTGCCGGCGCCTCCGGAGCCGCCGGTGGCCGTTCCGCCTACCTCGAGTACGTGGTTCCAGGGATGCTGGTGATGACCATCGCGGCCGTCGTCCAGGGAACGGCGATCTCGGTCGCCATGGACATGACCGGCGGCATCGTGGCGCGCTTTCGGACGATGTCCATCTCCCGGGCCTCGGTGCTGACGGGCCACGTGCTCGGCAGCATGGTCCAGGCCGCGCTGGCCATCGCCCTCGTTCTCGGAGTGGCGGTGCTCATCGGCTTCCGGCCCACCGCCGGTCCCGTGGAGTGGCTCGGCGTGATCGGCCTGCTCGCGTTGGCCTCGTTCGCGCTGATCTGGCTGTGCGTGGCGCTCGGCATGGTGACCGACAGCGTCGAGACCGCCAGCAACATCCCGATGCCTCTCATCCTCCTGCCGTTCGTTGGAAGCGGCGTCGTGCCCACCGATTCGATGCCGGGGCCGCTACGCCTCTTCGCCGAGTATCAGCCGTTCACGCCGATCATCGAGACGCTGCGCGGCCTGCTCACCGGCACATCTTTCGGTAACGACGGGATCCTGGCCGTGGCCTGGTGCGCGCTCGTCGCAGTGGCTTCGTACGTCTGGGCCATGAGGCTGTACGAGCGGCATTCGGTGCACTGAGGAGCCCCAGCCCATCGCGATGATCGTCGGCGTCCGGCTGGGCGCGGCGGCCCGCCCGCGGGTCGGCGCCGGCGCTGCCAGAGGCTCTGCCATCCATATGGTAGTGTTCGTGCCATGCGAACAACCATCGACAAGGCAGGGCGATTGGTCATCCCGCGCGTGCTCAGGGATCGCATCGGCCTGGCCGGGGGTGCCCAGGTGGATCTCGAGCTCGACGGTGCCGCGGTCCGCATCAGTCCGGTCTCCGGCAGCGATCTGAGGGAGGACGCCGGCCTCCTGTTCATCCCGGCAGCGGGGACGCCCATCACCGCGACTGCCGTGCGGGAGCTGATCGATGCCGACCGACACGGCCACTGAGGAGCGCGAGATCGTCCTGCTCGACACGAGCGCGGCGATCGCCCTCATCGTCGAGGATCACGAAGCACATGCCGCGACGCTCGAGGCAGTCCGTGGCCACCGCCTGGGCCTGGCGGGCCACGCCTGGTTCGAGACATACTCGGTCCTGACGCGACTGCCTGCCGGGCTTCGTCGTTCGCCCGCCGATGTCATCCGCCTGCTCGCCCATGACTTCCCTGCTTCCGCCTTCCTTGGCGAGGCAGAGTCGGTCGACCTTGGTGGGGAGCTTGCCCGGCTGGGGGTCACGGGTGGTGTGGTGTACGACGCGCTCGTCGGCGCGGCCGCGCGCCAGCACCGACGGCAGCTCGTGTCCGGGGATGCGCGGGCACGGCCCGTCTACGAAGCGCTCGGCGTGGAGCTCCAGATCCTCCGTTAGCCGCCGGTCGGGACATACCTCCCCGGTCGAGATGCGCCGCCGCGGTCGGAACGTGCCCGCTGTCGGGATGAGCCCCGGTCGCCGGCAGATCGCGATCCGCGGGCGCCTGGCGGTCGCGCCCCGACGATCGAGTGCGCCGCTGGCCGTATGCTCGTCGCCATGACCCATCGCCCGCCGGGCCGGCTGACGCGCGACGCCGAGGCCCCACTGCTCCTGGAGAGCTTCTTCGTGGCAGCCGTCGCCTCGTTCCTTGGAATCCGCTGGTTCCTTGGCGCCACCGGTTATCCGCGAGTCGGGTCCAACGGCATCCACATCGCCCACATGCTGTGGGGCGGCCTCCTGATGCTGCTCGCCCTCATGCTGCTGCTCGCCTTCCTCGACCGATGGGTCCAGCACCTCGCCGCGGTGATCGCCGGGCTCGGTTTCGGCACCTTCATCGACGAGATCGGGAAGTTCGTCACCTCGGACAACAACTACTTCTTCCGACCCGCAGTCGCCCTGATCTACGGCGTGTTCGTCGTCGCGTTCCTGGTCGCCCGCGCTTTCGTCGGCCGGCGTCGCCTGACCCAGACCGAGGCGCTCGCGAACGCCCTGGACATCCTGGAAGGCAGCCTTGACAGGCCCATCGACCCCGACGACAGGGCCCGGGTCCAGCGCCTGCTGCAGCTCGCCGACCCGCAGGCGCCACTGGCGGTCCTCGCGGCGCGCTATGTTGCCGATCTCCCTCCGGCGGCGGAGCACACGAGCCTGATCGGGACCATCCGTCGGAACCTCACCGACGGCTACGAAGACCTGATGGCCAACCCGTGGGCCGAGCGGGCGCTGAGCGTCGGGGTCGTCGCCTACGCCGCGCTGGCCGTCTTCGGCGTGGCCCTCGTTGCCTCCGGGACACCTACGAGTGGGGTGGCCGACACATCGTCCGTGGCCACGATCGCGCAGGTTGCCTCGACGATCATCGGCGCGGCGCTCGTCGGCCGGGGGGTGCTCAGCCTGCCGAGCTCACGGGCGGCCGCCTATCACTGGTTCATGCGGGGCCTTCTCGTCTGGATCCTCGTCACCCAGGTGTTCGTGTTCTACAGCTCGCAGCTCGCCGGGATCGGCGGGCTCGCGATCGACCTCGTCGCATACGGCAGCCTCCGCTTCGCCATCAGCCGGGAGATCGTGGCCGGAAGACACGCGCAGCAATCCCGCGCCGGCCGGGGATGAGGCTCCGACAGGCGACCCCGCAGTCGTCTGCCGGATCGCCTGCTAGAATATTAGGGAACCGAAGGATCGAACAGCGAGGCGCCGGGTGAGCGCGAACATCGACACGAACGGCCGCCATGCTGACGTCCGGGTACCGTCCCGGGCAGCGCATGGCGATTGGACAGGGAAGCGCGCCGCGTGAGCATGCGGCGCGGCATGGGCGGGGGCCCGAGCGGCGGCTGGAGCCTGATGCGCTCGTTCCGGCGGGACGAATCCGTGCGCTCCCAGCGACTCTCGGAAGGCATTCTGCGGCGCATCGCCCGGTTCGCCATGCCGTACCGTCGCATGCTGGCGGTGTTCCTCGGGCTGATCGTCTTCGACGCGCTGCTCAGCGCGGCGAACCCGCTGATCTACCGGGCGATCATCGACGACGGCATTCTCAAGCATGAGTCGGGATTCGTCGTCGAGCTGGCCTTCGTGCTCGTCGGCCTGGCGCTGGCCGACGCGGTCCTGTCGCTCTGGCAGCGCTGGATCTCCGCGCGGGTCGGCGAGGGGCTGATCTTCGACATGCGCACCCAGGTGTTCGCCCACTTCCAGCGCATGCCGATCGCCTTCTTCTCGCGGACCCAGACCGGCGCGCTGGTGAGCCGGCTCAACAACGACGTGCTGGACGCGCAGCAGGCGTTCACGGACACCTTCTCATCCGTGATCGGAAACATCGTCAGCGTGGTCATCACCCTGGCCGCGATGTTCCTGCTGTCCTGGCAGATCACCCTGGTGGCGCTGGCCCTGCTGCCGGTGATCCTGCTGCCGGCGCGCTGGGTGGGCCACCGCATGCAGACGATCACGCGCGAGAGCTACAACCTCAACGCCAAGATGGTCTCGATGATGACCGAGCGCTTCAACGTCGCGGGGGCGCTCCTCGTGAAGCTGTTCGGGGAGCCCATCCGCGAGATCCGGAGCTTCGAGGAGAAGGCGGGACGCGTCCGCGACATCGGGATCACGCAGGCGATGTACACGCGGGTGTTCATGGTGGCGATCCTGCTCACCGCCTCGCTCGCGACGGCCCTGGTCTACGGCTGGGGGGGTGTCCTTGCCGCCGACGGTGCCCTGCAGGTCGGCACGGTCGTCGCCCTCACCGCCTACCTGAACCGGCTCTACGGGCCGCTCACCGCGCTCTCGAACGTCCAGGTGGACATCATGACCGCGCTGGTCAGCTTCGACCGCGTGTTCGAGGTGCTGGACCTCCAGCCGATGGTCGCCGAGAAGGCGGACGCGGCGGAGATCCCGGCCGGCCCGGCGACCATCGAGTTCGACCACGTCGACTTCAGCTACCCCAGGGCCGAGGAAGTCTCGCTGGCCTCGCTCGAGTCCGTCGCCGTGCTGGACCAGGCCCCCTCGCAGGAAGTGCTATACGACGTCTCGTTCGTCGCCCGGCCCGGTGAGCTGATCGCGCTGGTCGGCCCATCGGGGGCGGGCAAGACCACGATCAGCAACCTCATCCCGCGTCTCTACGACGTGCGGGCGGGCGCGATCCGGATCGACGGGATCGACGTGCGGGACGCCACCCTCGACTCGATCCACCGGGCCATCGGCGTGGTGACCCAGGACGCGCATCTCTTCCACGACACGATCCGCGCGAACCTCCTGTACGCGAAGCCCGACGCAACCTCCGAGGAGCTCATCGAGGCGCTGCGGGCGGCGCAGATCATGCCGCTCGTCGAGTCGCTGCCGGCCGGCCTGGACACGATGGTCGGCGACCGGGGCTACCGGCTGTCGGGCGGCGAGAAGCAGCGGATCGCTATCGCCCGGCTGCTCCTGAAGGCGCCCGACATCGTGGTGCTGGACGAGGCGACGGCCCACCTCGACTCGGAGTCCGAGGTGGCCGTCCAAGTCGCCCTCAAGACGGCTCTCGCTGGACGGACCTCGGTCGTGATCGCGCACCGCCTCTCCACGGTCCGCGAGGCGGACCTGATCCTGACGATCTCCGGCGGACGGATCGTTGAGCGGGGTACCCACGCCGAGCTGCTCGCCGCCGGCGGCCTGTACGCCGAGCTCTACCGCACGCAGTTCCAGCGCCAGGCCCAACCCACGCCGGATTCGGATCCGCGCGAGGCGGCGGCCGCGGGCTGAGCGGGGCGACGAAGGCAGGCAGCGGCGAACGAACGCACGGTCAGCGCTGGCTTACGCCAGGCGCGCGTCTGCCCTGGCGGCGGGCTGCCCCGCCTGGTCTCGAATTGGGTCCAGCCTTCCCCGAACAAGGTCGCCGGCATCGTCCTCGAGCCGCCATGCCCAGCCCGTCCCGTCGTGCCAGGCGATGGATCGCAGCACGGCACCAGGACCGGCGGCGCGCAGGTACTCCACGCGATACCGCCGCGCCGCGGCGCGGACATCGTCGGCGCCCGCGGCGGCCGTGACCGCCTCGTCCAGCCAGTCGAGGTAGACGCCGTTGTTGGCGTGGCCCATCGGGTCCATCTCGCGGAGGCGGGGGACGATCTCGAGCGGTCGGGCGCCGGGCGGCGTCGGCGGCAGGTCGACCCGGGTCGGCTCGAACGACGAGCGCTCGACCCCCGGGATCCCCGTGATCTCGCCGGGCACCCGGACGGGAGCGTGGCCGTCGGTCATTGCCCAGTCGACGACGACCACGCCGGCGGGGGTGCCGTCGGCCGCCCGGAGCTCCGACTGGCGGCGTGCCATGACCCTGCGGAACCCGAGGATCCGGGTGGAGACCCAGAGCCGGTCGCCGTCGCGGATCGCGGCAGCCAGCCCGATGTCGACGGCCCGCACCACCCAGGCCAGCCCGCGCTCGGCGTACCAGGCGCGCGGAAACCCGAAGACCTCCGAGTGCCGCCAGGCGACGTCCTGGAGGTAGCCGAGCAGAGCGGAGGTCTTGGCGAGGCCGTCCGGCGTCGCCTCGTCGAACCTGACGCGGTACTCCTGCTCGATCCTGAGCGGCGGGGACGGCGGGGACGGCGGCTCCGTCTCGGTCATGCGGGCGCCGCCTTCCGGCCGGCAAGCGCGTCGAGCGTCTCGAGCGTCACGACGGCCGTGCCCTGCCGCGGCGCCGTCTGCTGCGAGAGCCGCACCGCGCACGAGGTCCGCATGTCGAAGATCACCAGCCCGACGCGGATCGCGCGATCCTCGTCCAGGGCGTGCCGGCGGGCGTCGTCCAGCTGGTTCATGACGTCGGCGTTGATCCCACGCGCTCCCCACTTGCAGTCCCACGCCTCCTCGCGGCCGGCCGTCTCGACCGTGAGGTCGTAGGGGTGGATCTCCGAGGCGACACCGTCGAACAGGACGCGGCGCTCCCGGTGGACGGCCGCCTCGCCCGTGCGCCGGCCGACCAGCACCTGGGTGAGCTGCTCGACGAACGCTCCCCGGAACTGGCTGCGCACCTGCTCTCCGCGCTCGGCAACCTCGAGGCTGGCGGAGAGCAGCGCCTCGGCTCGCTCGGGGTTCGGCGCCCCGGGACCGAGCACGGTCGGGAAGATCAGGCGCCAGATCGCGGGGTCGGTGGACTCTCCGTTCATGACCGCCCGGGCCAGCACCCGTTGCCCGTACGTGGCATCGGCGGCAAGCGCCGCCAGGCGCGCCACGAGCGGGTCGGCCTGGATCCCCGCGTACACGACGGCGCGCGCATCCCTGGCCGCGTCCTGGAAGCGCATGCTCAGGCTCCGCCCGACGGCGGTCGTGCCGGCGCGGGGTCGCGGGGGCCGCCGAACGCCAGCTCGGCCACCGCCGGGAAGGTGGACAGCCAGTCGATGGCGCGGTGTGGATCCGTGATCCGGTCCGCCTCGGCGGCCAAGGCCTCCATCGCGGCGGTGCGGTCGGGCGGCGCAGCGCGGCTCCCGTCGGGCACGGCAGCCCGGAGCCGCGCACGGCCGACCTCGGCGAGCTTCGTCACGTAGGTCCACTCGTCCTCGACGGTCTCACCCAGCTCGGCGAGCCGGTCGTAGGCGGCGAGCGCGGTCGCGAGCAGGTCGCCAGGCAGATTGTCGGTCACGAGGGAGAGCGTACCGTCGCAGGCGCGCGCCCGTTGCGGCGGGCTGGCCTGCGGCGGTGACGTGCGGCGGGCCCGCGGGCGGCGGCGACGGCTGCCCGGGTGTCGCGGCCGGCCGGGACTCAGGCCAGGCTCAGCCGCCGGCGCTGCTCGAGGTCGTGCACGGCGCGGTCGACTCGCCCCCGAATCTGTTCGAGCCGCTTCAGGCAGGCGGGATCCCAGGCGCGCGAGTATCCCGCGATCGCCTCCGACCGGAGACGCGCGGCGTCGCTCCGGGCGCCCAGCTGCTCGAGCCGGGCAAGCCCGTCGAGCACCTCGCGGAAGAGGTGCGGAAGCGCCTCGGCGATCGTCTCGTCCGGGTCCACCCCGCAAGCATGCGCCGAGGGCAGCCGCCGGGGCCATAACCCGAAGGTACGGGTCGCTCGCGGCGCCCGCTCCGTCAGTCGCCGGGATGGCTTCCGGAGCGGATCTCGAACCGGCCGAACCGGCCTGTCGCAGGCATCCAGGCCGGGATGACGCGCTCCACGTCCGCGGAGATCGGGCCCCCGGCGAGCTCGCGCAGCAGCGCCTCCAGGGCCGGCCGGGGCCCCTCCGCCACGCAGACGACGGCTCCGTCGGCGCGGTTGGCCACCCAGCCTCGGAGGCCCAGGCGGCCGGCCGCCTCCACGGCGAACCAGCGGAACCCGACCCCCTGCACGACCCCGATCACGACGGCCTCGAGCCGCTCATCGACCGCCGGCCCGCCGGGCAAAACGAGCCTATCCGGTTCGGGCGATGGGCCGTCCTGCCCGTGGGCCGGCATGGTCAGGCAACCCGCGGCCAGGCGAGGACGAGCACGTCCACGACGAGCTCTGGGTTGGCGTTGGCCTCCAGCAGCTGCGCCGCTCGCGCGAGCCGGACGAGGAACGCCGGCACGGCTCCGGCCGGGATGCGTGCCGCAGCCGCCTCGAGGTCATCCACGAGGGCGATGTTCACGGCCCGGCTGCTCCCCCCGGCGGCGACCACGGCGAGGTCGCGGGCCACCGCGGCCCAGGTCTCGATGAGCGCGCCGGCGGCCAGCCGGCGCTCGGCCGGGGACGAGCGGGCCGGCTTCCCTGCCTGGTCCTCCTCGCCGACGTGGGGCACCGGGTCCGGCGGGCCCTCGGACACCCGGACCCCGGCGGCGCCCGAGTCGTCGCGCATGCCGGCCAGCTCCGCGGCGCGGGCCAGCAGCTCGCGGCCCACGACCAGGCGGCGCGAACGGCTCTCCGCGACCAGGTCCAGGAGCGTCCGCGAGATCTCCTCGCGCGCGGTCACCGCCTGCGGCGCCGCGGCGTAGGCGAGGGCCAGGCCCGGCCGGCCACCGGCAAGGCGGGCCAGCCGGGCGGCGCGGGGTGGGTCGATCCCATGCTCGGCGAGCAGACCTTCGATGGACCGGATCCCCAGCGGTCCCAGGCGCAGGGTCGCCGCCCGCGACCGGACCGTGGGAAGCAGGCGCTCCGGCTCGTCGGCGCAGAGGATCAGCGTCGCTCCCGCGGGCGGCTCCTCGAGCGTCTTGAGCAGCGCGTTCTGGGCATCCTCGTTCATCCGGTGGGCACCCTCGATGACGGCAACCCGCCGACGGCCCTCGACGGGAAGGCGCGCCAGCTCGCGGATCAAGTGGCGAACCGTGCCGGGCTCCGGGTCGCCCGGATCACCGATGCGCACCTGCCTCCCGGCACCTTCCGGCGCCAGGCGATGAAGGTCCTGGTGCGTGCCCGATGCGACCAGGCGACAGGCTCGACAGGCATGGCACGGCCGCGCCTCGTCATCGCCGGCCGCGCACAGCAACCCGGCGGCGAGGTCCAGGGCGAGCGTCGTCTTGCCGATCGACGCGGGTCCGATCAGCAGGAGCACCTGCGGAGCGCCTCCCTCGAGCATCCGCTCGATGGAGGCCAGCGCGGCGGGCTGCCCCCGGGTCGCGAATCGCGCCGAGGTTGAACCGCGCGGGCCCAGGCCCGCCGGTGGCCTGCTCCCGGCCGGGAAGCGGGCAGCACCGGCCGACCGCTCCCCGCCGGGTCCAGGCCGTGGCGTTCGACGTGCGGCCACGACGCGGGACGCGGGCTCAGGCACCCTCGGCCGGCGCCGCTGCCTTCCGGGCTGCCCGGCG
>JARLHH010000017.1 GCA_031292335.1 Candidatus Limnocylindrales bacterium
GTGCATCGCCGCCGGGGCGATGCTGCTGGCGCTTGGCGGCTGAGGTGCGCTGATCAGGTCCGAGTCGGCCGGCCGCCGACGGGCCCGGCGACGCTGCCGGACCTGGACGGCTCAGGCGGAGGGAGCGCCGGCCGGGGCCGAGGGCCGCTGCGCCTTGGGTCGGGCGAACCCGTACATCACGGCCCCGAAGACGCCGCCGGCGAGACACAGGACCGTCACGGTCCCGGTCGTCCCGAGCTGCTCGCGCCAGTAGAACGCGGTGAACGACGCGACGTCCGTGACGCCGGCCTTCTCGAACTGGGCAGCCTTGCCGTCCTCGGCGAGGTACCGCTGGTAGACGCAGTCCGCCCCCGACACGCAGCCCGCGATCGGGCCGCCCTGGCTTGCGTCGCGATAGCCGTCGTCGGCGAAGAAGAAGATCGCCTTGGTGCCCACGAAGAGCGCGGCGAGCGTGACGGTCGTGAGCAGCGCGGCGTAGAGCCCGTTCACCAGGATGTGTCGCCAGGGGCCGGCGCGCCGGTCGGACCTGGCGTTCGCGTAGTAGCCGATCAGGACGCCGGCGAGCGGGGAAAGCAGCCAGAAGACGGGCTCGATGGGGATCACGAGCAGGAAGCTCACGGCGATCGTCATCGCCATGCCCACGCCGACCCACCCGGCGAAGATCGCGCCCGGGTCCACGAACCGGCCCAGCACGCGGCTCATGCGGCTGCCCGGCGGGCGCCGCCCGGGAGGTTCGCACCCGGGAAATGCCTGGCCCCGGCCGGCAAGCCGGCCGGGGCCAGGAGGAGCGCCAACGTCACGCGCGAGCCGGCGGCGCGCCTGCCAGCGCGTACCGGCCAAGGTAGACGGAGCCGTCGCCGAGCTCCTCCTCGATCCGCAGAAGCCGGTTGTACTTGGCGACACGCTCGGAGCGCGACGGGGCGCCGGTCTTGATCTGGCCGGTCCCCATCGCCACGACGAAGTCGGCGATCGAGGTGTCCTCGGTCTCGCCGGAGCGGTGGCTGACCATCGCGGTCCAGCCGGCGCGGCGGGCCATCTCGATGGCGGCCATCGTCTCGGTGATCGTCCCGATCTGGTTGAGCTTGATCAGGACCGAGTTCATCGCCTTCTCTTCGATGGCGCGGGCGATGATCGTCGGGTTCGTCACCACGATGTCGTCGCCGACGAGCTGGATTTTGCTCCCGAGGCGGGCGGTCAGCTCCTTCCAGCCGGCCCAGTCGTCCTCGGCGAGGCCGTCCTCAAGGGAGATGATCGGGTACTTCGCGATCCAGCGCTCCCAGAGGTCCACCATCTCGCCGGAGTCGAGGGTCCTGCCCTCGCGCTCCAGGAGATAGCGGCCGGTGACCCCCTCGACGCCAGTGCCCTCGACGAGGATGGAGCTCGTCGCCGGGTCCAGCGCGATCGCGACGTCCTCGCCCGGCCGGTAGCCGGCCTTCTCGATGGCCTTGAGGATCACCTCGACGGCGGCCTCGTTCGAGGGGAGCGACGGGGCAAAGCCGCCCTCGTCACCCTGGCCCACCGAGAAGCCCCCGTCGTGGAGGATCCCGCGGAGGGCGTGGAAGACCTCCGCGCCGGCGCGGAAGGCCTCGGCGAACGTTGGCCGCCCGATCGGCGCGATCATGAACTCCTGGAAGTCCGTGGAGTTCACGGCGTGCTTGCCGCCATTGAGGATGTTGAAGAACGGGACGGGGACGATGCGGGCCCCGGCGCCCCCGAGGTAACGGTAGAGCGGCAGGTCGTGGGCAGCCGCCGCCGCGTGCGCGCAAGCAAGGCTGACCCCGAGGATGGCGTTGGCCCCCAGGTTCGCCTTGTTCGGGGTCCCGTCGAGCTCGATCAGCGCGGCGTCGATGCCGGGCTGGTCGGCAGCGTCGGCACCCAGCAGGGCCGGGGCGATCGTCTCGCGGACGTTCGCGACCGCCTTGAGGACGCCCTTGCCGCCGAAGCGTGACTTGTCGCCGTCGCGCAGCTCGACCGCCTCGTGGATGCCCGTCGAGGCGCCCGAGGGCACGCCGGCCCGGCCGACGGCGCCGTCCGCGAGGACGACGTCGACCTCGATGGTCGGGTTGCCCCGGGAGTCGAGGATCTCGCGAGCTTCGATGAGCTCGATCTCCGTGTTCACGATGCACTCCCTGCGGCGCCGGTTGGATCACGGTCCGGAAGGATCGCGATTCCGGGCAGCGTCCGCCCTTCGAGCAGCTCGAGCGACGCCCCGCCGCCCGTGCTGATATGGGTCATCTTGGAGGCGAGCCCCTGCTGGGTGACCGCCGCGACCGAGTCGCCGCCCCCCACCACCACGGTAGCGCCATGCTCGGCCATCTCCGCGAGGAGGCTGGCCATCGCCTTCGTGCCGGTCGAGAACGCCGGGATCTCGAAGACGCCGAGCGGGCCGTTCCAGAAGATGGTCTTTGCGCCCTCCAGCGCGGAGGCCATCAGGGCCAGGGATGCCTTGCCGACGTCGACGATGTGCCAGCTCGCCGGCAGCTTCTCGGTCGAGAGCGTCTTGTACTCCGAGCCCTGCGTGACTTCCTTGGCGATCACCACGTCGATGGGGAGGATCAGCTTGACGCCGGCCTCCTCGGCCGCCGCCATGATCCGCTGGGCGTCCTCCACACGATCCGGCTCGGCCAGGCTCTTGCCGACGGCCTTGCCCTGGGCGAGCAGGAACGTGTTTGCCATCCCGCCCCCGACGATCAGGACGTCCACCTTGCTGAGCAGGTTGACGAGGACCTTGATCTTGTCGGAGACCTTGGCACCGCCGATGATCGCGGCATACGGCCGCTCCGGGTCCTCGACGAGGCGGGAGAGGTAGGTGATCTCCTTCTCCATCAGGAACCCGGCATAGGCCGGGAGGATCTGGGCGACGCCGTAGGTCGACGCGTGGGCGCGATGGGCGGTCCCGAACGCATCGTTCACGTAGACGTCGGCGTACGAGGCGAGCGCCTTCGCGAACTCCGGGTCGTTCTTCTCCTCCTCCGGGTGGAAGCGGAGGTTCTCGAGCAGGAGGACCTCGCCCGGCTTGAGCCGGCGCACGGCGTCCTCCGTTCCCTGCCCCAGCGCATCGCCGGTGCAGGGAACGCTGACGCGAAGCAGCGCCGAGAGCCGCTCGGCCACCGGTCGCAGCCGAAGGCCGTCCTGGACCTTGCCGTCGGGCCGGCCCAGGTGGCTGGCCAGGATCACCCTGGCGCCCTGGTCCATCAGGTACTTGATGGTCGGGATTGCCGCCCGGATCCGGGTGTCATCGGTGACCTGCCCGTCCTTGAGCGGCACGTTGAAGTCGACGCGGACGAAGACGCGCTTGCCCGACGCGTCGAGGTCGCGAACCGATCGCTTGTCCATGGCCGGCTGCTGCCTCTGCTAGCGGGGGGTGCGGAGCAGACGGATCGCGCCGGCGATCAGAGCCGCTCGGCGATGATCTTCACGAGGTCGGCGACGCGGCAGCTGTAGCCCCACTCGTTGTCGTACCACGCGATGACCTTCACGAAGTTGCCGCCCAGGACCATCGTGCACGCGCTGTCGATGATCGAGGAGCGCGTGTCGCCGCGGAAGTCGGTGCTGACGAGCGGCTCGTCGCTGACGCCGAGAATCCCCTTCATCGGCCCCGCCGCGGCGGCCCGGAAGGCGGCGTTGAGCTCCTCGACGCTGGTCTCCCGCTCGAGCTCCGCGGTGAAGTCGACGACCGAGACCGTCGGAGTGGGAACGCGAAGGCTGAAGCCGTCGAACTTGCCCTTGAGGTCGGGGATCACGAGGGCGAGCGCCTTCGCGGCGCCCGTCGTGGTCGGGATGATGTTCAGGGCGGCGGCGCGGGCCCGGCGCGGGTCCTTGTGGGCGACGTCCAGGATCTTCTGGTCGTTCGTGTACGAGTGGATGGTGTTCATGAGGCCGCGCCGGATGGTCCACCCGTCGTGGACGACCTTGGCGGCCGGGGCGAGGCAGTTCGTGGTGCAGCTGGCGTTGCTGATCACGTGGTGCTTCGCCGGGTCGTAGGCCGCGTCGTTCACGCCGAGGACGATGGTCACGTCCTCCTTCTTGGCGGGAGCGCTGATGAGCACCTTCCTGGCACCGGCTTCGAGGTGCACGCGGGCCTTGTCGGCGTCCGTGAAGCGTCCGGTCGACTCGATGACGATGTCGACGCCGAGCGCCTTCCAGGGCAGCTGCGACGGATCAGCGACCTGGAGGACCTTGATCTCGTGGCCGTCCACGATGATGGCGTCCTCGGTGTGGTCGACCGTCCCCGCGTACGCGCCGTACGTGGAGTCGTGCTTGAACAGGAGGGCGTTGGTCGGGACGTCGACGATGTCGTTGACCGCCACGACCTCGATGTCCGGGGCGCGCTCAATGAGCGCCTTGAGGGACTGGCGGCCGATGCGACCGAACCCGTTGATGCCTACGCGTACGGACATGTCTCGAACCTCCGCTATGCGGCTAGATGGATCGGTGGAGCCCGCCCGCGACAGGCGCGGCCGGGAGGGGTGCCAGGGGATGCGGGAGCGGTGCCGCCGCGGCAGGCGAAGGAGAGTCCGCGGTGCGCCCACGGGGAGACGAGGTCACGTTTCGGTGCGAACGGGCACTCCCGCGGACCCGCTGATCAGCGGCTGCGCATGACGGGACTCCCCCGACGCCTGGGGCGGGAGCTGGCCGTGGGAACACTGGACCTCGAGGATGCGGCAGGAACCGCGCCCATTCTACCAAGCGCTCCGGGTAGGTCCGTCGGGCCGAGCGTCCCGCCATCGCGGTCCGAACGGCCCGCACGTCGCCGGGCGCGGGCGCGAGCGCGGGGCGCCGGGCGCGGCAGAGCCGTCGCGGGCGGATCCGGCACACGGCGACAGGGCCGCCGCGGGCAGATCGCCGCGAGTCGGCCGGGCCCATAAACGGATCGAGCCCCCGCCGACGCCGGGGGGGGCTCGATCGATCGCGCGAGATGCGGTCAGCCGCCGATGCGGAAC
>JARLHH010000138.1 GCA_031292335.1 Candidatus Limnocylindrales bacterium
ATGCCGACGAGCCTTCCCGTCGGGGCGCTCAGCGTCCTCGGCATCCTCATCACCGTCCTCGGCCTCCTCGCGGCTGGGAGCGTGACGGTCGCTGCAGTGGGCCTGCTCGCGCTCTTCGGCGCCGGCGTGCTGGAAATCGCGGGACGGCGGCGCTCCTGACCCTGCGGACGCGGCATCAGCCATGGCAGACCGCGATCACGCCTTGTTCGGGGATCGCCGGGCGGTTAGGGTCCCACTGGGCGTCTCCTCTCCGCCAGCCGGACGGGGAGGCCAAGCACCCGTCCGTTCGGGCGGAGGGTCGGAATCGCACGACCAGCACAGGCTACCTGGCAGTACCCGCTTCGAGGACCTGACTCCAGACTTGAGGCCGCCGAACGGTCCGCCTCCCGCGTGGCCGTCCGCCACAGGGAGCGGGCGGCCCCATCGCCGGTGGCGCCCGCTCGCCTCCGCGTCGATGGGACGTGGGGCCGCTGACCGACAGGAGGGCAGGATGGATCTCGACGATGCGATCTCGGGCCGCCGCTCAACGCGTGACTACACGGAGCAAGCCGTGGATGAGCCGAGCATCCGTCGTCTCTTCGATGCCGCCGTGCATGCGCCGAGCGCCTCGAACGGGCAGCCGTGGACGTTCACGGTGGTCCGTAGCCAGATCCTGCTCGACCGGATCTCGGATGCGGCGAAGGTGCACATGCTCGCGACGCTGCCCGCTGGCCCGCAGTTCGACCGTCAGCGCCTGTCGCTCGGCGATCCGGACTTCCATATCTTCTATCACGCCCCGGTCCTCATCCTGATCTCCGGGATCGCGCAGCGACCGTGGGTCGTCGAGGACTGCGCGCTGGCTGCCGAGAACCTCATGCTGGCCGCGCACGGTGACGGACTTGGCACCTGCTGGATCGGCTACGCGCAGGGCTATCTCAACACAGCGGAGGGGAAGGCCACGCTCGGCCTCCCTCCAGCGTCAGTGCCGGTCGCGCCGATCATCGTGGGCTATCCGAGGGCCAAGGCAGCGCCCGTCGCCCGGAAGGAGCCCGAGGTTCGCTGGATCGGCTGAGTTTCCGCGCCGCGATCGGCGACGGACACCGAAGGAGGATGCCCGATGACGGACGAGACAACGACAGCGTGGCAGTGCCCCAAGGACGGGGCGGTCATGCAGCCGATGGGGCGGCGGGGGCGTGGCGGGGCGTGGCGCTGCCCTGCATGTGGCGCCATCTTCATCGACCCCGAGGCGATGCGGCGTGGACGGGCAGGCAGCCCCCCGTGGTGGGTGCCGGTCGTCACGAGCATCGCCGTGAGCCTGCTGGCGACGTTCGTGGTCCGGCGGCTCCGGCGACGCCCGCCGGAGAAGTCGGAGTCCTAGCCCGTATCCTGGGGAGGCGCCAGTGCGCTCGCTCGTCATCCGCCGCGCCCTCGCCTTCTTCCTGCCGGTCGCGGTCCTCGCCACCCTGTGCTGCGGCCTCGTCTATGGGGCGGTCCAGCAGGACCTCCGGATGGGAGCCAACGACCCGCAGCTCCAGCTGGCTGAGGACGCTGCCCGTGCGCTCGACGCGGGAGCGCCAGCGGCCACGCTCATCGGGCCGGCCACGGTCGATGTGGCCGCCAGCCTCGCCCCGTTCATCGTGATCTTCGACCCCTCCGGGCACGTCCTCGCGACTGACGGCCACCTCGATGGCCATGACCCGGTGCCGCCGCCCGGTGTCCTCGACGCCGCTGGTCAGAACCCGCCGAACGAGGTGACCTGGGAGCCGCGTGCGGGTGTCCGCATCGCGACCGTCACGATCCCGTGGAACGGCGGCACGGTGCTCGCCGGACGCTCCCTGCGCGAGGTCGAGCGACAGGAGGACAACGTCCTCCGCATCGCGGCGGCCGCGTGGCTCGTGATGCTCGGCGGGCTCGCCGTGACCGCCCTCGTCGCGGCCTGGCTCTGGCCGCGCTGACCTCCGGTGCCCAGGCATCGCGGGGCCAAGGCGGGCTCGCGGCGGCTGAGGCACGGTCTGACAGCCGAGGAGCCCGAGTGAGCTCAGGGCGGCAGCGGGGGATGTCGGTGAAGATCGCCTGCCCGCAGTGCGGAGCCGTTGTGCCGGAGATGGACGGACCCGTCCATGCCTACGTCCCGAGCGCCCCGGGGTGCTGGGCAGCGTTCGGTGCGCTCCGAGCGGACGAGATGCTCCGGTTCGCCGGCTCCGAGGTGAACAACCTGGTCGTCGACGCGTACATGGCCCAGCACCCGGGTGACGGGACGGACCGGCGCGACCGCCAGTCCGTGTTCGTCCACCTCGTGAGCCTGTGCGCCGTCATCGAGCGCGGGGCACCACCGTCGCGCTCACCGGACGTGCTTCGGGCCGTGCTCGCTCACGCGACCGAGTTCCCGCTCCTGCGTCGGGCTCGTGGTCCGGGCGACCTGACTGTCCTCTCAGCAACCGAGGCGACGAGCGTCGAGGACCACGATGCCCGGGTCCGCACGTGGGCGGCCTCAGTCTGGGACTCGTGGCGCGAGCATCACCCCACGATCCGGGCTGCCCTCGACGCGACCGGCTGAGCGGCTCTGTCCCAGACTGGCGCCAACGCTACCGTCGGCTGCGGGCCGCGTTCTCGGCGAGCCGCGCCTTGACGATCGCCTCGACGACGGAGGCCGGGAGGGGCCTGTCGGGGCGGAACTGGATCGTCCCCTTGGCGACGCGGTAGCCCGCGAGCTCGTCCTGGTGTGCCTCGATGAGCGCCATGCCGCCCGGGAAGAGGCTGCAGTGGTCCCGGAAGGCGCCCATCCAGACGAGGATCCGGCCATGGGCCCGGAATGCCGGCATCTGGTAGCTGATCGTCTCGGTCGCCTCGGGCGCGGCGGCCAGGATCATCGCCCGAAGGTGCTCCAGCGCGGCTCGCGCGTCCTCTGGGCAGGCGGCCAGGTAGGCCTCGACGCTGGCTGGTGCGGTCATGCCCGTTCCCCTCGCTGAGTGACGACTGGTTCGATGGATGGTGCCATGGCCCGACCAGGCGTGCCGAGACGGCGGGTGGGCCGGGAGACGAGCAACGCAGGGCGGACCCGAGCCGCGCGCGGGCCGATCGGCCTCAGTCGAAGAACCCCCAGTCGGAGGTGTAGTCCGCCGCGGCAGCCATGGAGTCTCGCTCCAGCCACGTCCGCTCGGCGATCGCTGCAGGCTCGACGTGCTCGATCGGCCGGGAGATCAGGCTGGGGTCAATCATCGCCGCGACGCCGACCGCGGGCTGTGCAGGGATGACCCGCTCTGGGCGGGTGTCCTGGTTGCGTGGGGTGGCCATCTTCTCTGGCCCTCCAATCAAAACGGCCGCTCGGGTGGTGTAGTGACACCCGGAACGGCCGCGTTGGAGGTGTATGCAGTTGGTCGGCGCTTGTGTCGACTACGTAAGTCTACACCCGGTCAGCCCCCGGGACACCGGCGCGCCCACGTCGCCGCCGGTGATCAGGGCGTCACGCAGGAGTGGGACGTCGGCGATGAGCGCCGGCCGTTCGCTACGCGGGAGTCCCGAGTGGGGCGCGCGCCTTACGATCCGTAGGCGAGCTTGGGGTTGTAGTAGATGGTCTCCCGGGTGATCCGGGCGTCCTTGACGTGCAGCACCGTGATGAACGTCACGTCGATCGGCGAGCTGTGGGCCGGGGTAGGTCCGTGGAACGTGTAGGCGAGGACCGCCACTCCGTCGCCGAGTGCGAGGACGCTTGCGTCCTTGGCGGCGATCATCATGCCCAGTGCCTCCCCCCAGCCCGACGTCTCGGCCTGCGGACCCCCACTGAATGTCTCCCCTGTCGCACCGTCCTCCCACACCCCGTCGGGCGCCCACAGGGCCGCCATCTCGTCGAGGTCCTTCGCCTGAAAGGCAGTGAGCCACTGTCGAGCTATCGTGTCGGCCGTGCTGCCGGCCGTCGCAGCAACCGTCGTCGGGGTCGCCACGGCTCGCGACGGAGCCGCACTCGACACACAGGCGGACAGAAGGAAGATGACGGCCGCGCCTATTCCGACGTGGCGGGCCCAGACGTGCCGGCGCATCGCGGATCCTCCTCCCTCGTCCCGCGGGCCGGTCTCGCCAGTGGCTCGGCGCGGTCTTGGGCGGCCGTGGGCATGGGCCGCGTGTCGGAGCCTCCCGCGTAAGTCAGATTCTCCCACCGGGGGGAATGGGCTCCGGACGCCGGGGCGCGCGTCCTGCTCGACCAGGCGTCAGGCGTAGGACTCGGGCCGGGATGGGTCTTCCGCACGGACACCATGACCGGCATCCCGCTCGACCAGGTCCGAGACCCGGGCTCCGCCACGGGGACCTCCGCCGTCGACGCACTGGCCATCAGCAGCCCCCGACCTGACCTCCGAGCGATCTCTACGGAGAGGCCACAAGCGAGATGGACCAGATTCGGTCACGGTGGAGTACAGAGTCAACTGACGAACCTCGGACCGAACCGGCTTGCCTCTGCAGGAGCCGAAGGTCGCTCGCTCACAGAAGACCGAGTGAGCAACCTCCACCTCTTGCCCGCCGCGGCTCCACGTGCGACCGTAACTCAGCAGGAGGCCCGCACCAGCGAGAGCCCGGGTCTCACGATGAGGGGAGGCACACGATGGGCATCATCAGTTGGATCGTGCTCGGTGCCATCGCGGGGTTTCTGGCGAACCTCGTCATAGGCGGCGGCGAGGGGCTGATCGGCACGATCATCGTCGGCATCATCGGGGCGGTCGTGGGCGGGTACCTCGCCCAAGCGGTGCTCCACAAGGGCGACGTGACCGGGGTCAACATCGAGAGCATCGTGATCGCCGTGGTCGGGTCGATCATCGTGCTGTTCGTCTGGCGTGCCCTCAGGGGGAGCAGCAGGCGCTCCTGATCGAGTCGTTCACGCTCAGCGGTCCGACCCGAGCCACATCGGAGAATCCACGAAGGCCCCCGGTCCGCTCCGCTCTCTGGGGCAGGCGTGATGTGCCCGGCCGGGGGCCGTTTGCCGCATGCAACTTCCGCTGTATCTATTCGGACACGGAAGTTGCATGCTCCCCAGATCTGGGGGTGGCAGCGGACCCAAGGTCCCGCCAGCGCAACGTCCCAATCCGGTCGCTACATCGTCGCGCTGGGCCAACGGCGAGACCGACCCTCCGGTGATGGCGTCGACACGCGCCTAAGGAGGATTCTCAGATGGCGAGGTACCTCTACCGCCTGCAGTACACGAAGGTGGGGTTGGAAGGCTCCGTCAAGGAAGGGTTCCGCAAGCGCGAGGACTTCTTCCGCAAGACGGTCAAGGGGCTCGGCGGCTCGACCGAGTCGGCGAACTGGGCCTACGGTGACACGGACATCTTCATCATCACCGACTTCCCGGAGGCCGAGGCGGCGAACGGTCTCGCGCTCGCCCTCGCCCTGACGGGCTCGTTCCGGGTCACGACGACGCCGCTCCTGACAGCCAAGGACATGGACGCGGGCGCCGCCCGGATGCCCTCCTACCGAGCACCGGGCACCTGAACTCAGCGGGCCTGAGCATCGCTGCGATGACGATTCGAGCCCCGGCCAAGCCGGTCGGGGTTCGCTCTTCTGTCGGCGACCACCACCTCCGTCAGGCGGTCCCGAAGGAACCGCGGGAGACCCCGGAGACTGCTCGGCTCGGCCGCGCAGACGCGACTACGATGGCGTCCATGACCGACCCAGACCCCCGCGCCGCCTTCGCGGCGATGACGAAGGCGCTCATCACGGACTTCCGCGCCAACGGCGGCCACGTCACGAGCGGCCCTTTCGCCGGGCGCCCTGTGCTCCTCCTGACGACGAAGGGCGCCAAGAGCGGCCAGCCCCGGCTCGCCCCGCTCGTCTACTCCCGCGACGGTGACGGCTACGTCATCGTGGCCTCGAAGGGTGGCGCACCCACCCATCCGGCGTGGTACTACAACCTCCTCGTGCACCCGCACGTGACGGTGGAGGTGGGCAGCGAGACGTTCGAGGCGCGGGCGAGGGTGACCGAAGGTGCTGAACGCGACCGGCTCTTCGCGGAGAGGGCCGCCGCCAGCCCGAACTTCGCCGAGTACCAGCGACGGACGGCCCGCGTCATCCCCGTGGTGGTGCTGGAGCGCCTCGAAACCGCCGTCACCAGATGAGCGCAACGAGCCGATTCGTGCGGTGGGGTATCGGGGATAGCCGGGCAGGTCACGCCGAAGGCGCGTGGCTCCCGGCTCCACACCGGGCGCCCCGCTCCGCTATCCGGATGGGACGCGCACCGGGCGACCGGGGGTCATCGCCTATGATCCGCGCACCGTCCAGCGCCACCGCTGGGGCACCTACCGGGGGACAGCATGACCAGAGTGATCGGCTACCACGATGTGAAGGATCAGAAGCATTGGCTGGCCTCGCCAAAGCGCGAAGAGTTCTTCGGCCCTTTGGGCGTCACCAACATCCGGACGTTCATCGACCCGCAGAACCCGACGCGAGTGGCGGTGTCCATGGACGTGGCCGACATGGACGCGCTCATGGCGGCGATGCAGACGCCCCAGGGGGCCGAGGCGATGACCTATGACGGCGTGGTGGCCGAGACCCTGGTGATCCTCGTCGAGGCGTAGTTCGGCCACGGGCGGCTGGAGGGGAGCCACTTGGCGATCATGCTCCTCGATGACTGAGTCCCCTTGACATCACCGTGTCGTGCGGTCGGCCCGCCTGAACCCAACGATCACGGCATGGCGAAGGACCCCCGCTCCGGCGGGGGTCCTCCCATATCTGGCACCGGCCCGCTCGGTCGTCGCCTCATGCTGTCCCCGCGGGCATCTAGCAACTTATCGTCTCGGTCGCCTCGGGCGCGGCGGCCCTGATCATCGCCCGAAGGTGCTCCAGCGCGGCTCGGGAATCTTCCGGACAGGCGGCCAGATAGGCCTCGATGCTGGCTGGTGCGGCCATGTCCGTCTCCTTCGCTGAGTGACGACCAACGTCGCCGGGCGCGACTCACCCGCCCAGACGGGCGAGGACGAAGTGGCTCTGCATCGACGGATCTGGTGTCGAAGGACCCGCAGCCGCCGAGCCGAACGGTCGCCCGTAACTGATCGCCAGTTTCCACGGCTCGAATACAGTGACCGACGTCCATCCCGCCCGGGCGAGCAGCCCGGCTGGATCGTCCGTGGCGAACGGTGGCGGCAGGCCGTGACGTGACCTCGACGACAGATATGGCTGCATCATCGGCAGGCGATGGAGCCCGGTGCCGCTGACATCCGCCAAGATGAGGCTTCCTGCACCAGACAGGCGGCACGCCTCGGCGAGGACGGCCCCCACGACCTCCGACGAGAGGTAGAAGAGCAGGCCCTCCGCCAGCCAGATCGTCCGCCGACCGGCCACGAAACCCGCGTCCAGCAGCGCCTCGCCCCACGGACCGCCGAGGTCGGCTGCCACAGGCTGACGAGTGCGGCACGAGCTGCTGGCGCCGAGTTCGTCGAGTACGCGCTCCTTGTTCGCCAGCAACGCGCCGTCATCGATCTCGTACCAGTCGATGTCCGGCGGGAGCGGCAGGCGGAAGGCCCGCGTATCGAGCCCGGCCCCGAGGAGGACGACCGCGTCATCCGCCCGTGCCTCCGCAATCAGCGCCTCGTCGAAGAACAGTGCGCGGACGGCGAGGAAGAGGTTCTCTCCGCCCGAGGCACGCTCCGAGGCTGCCAGCGACGCCCGTCCGACATCGCCAGCAAGGATCGCCGCATACGGGTCGTGGAAGAGCGCATCGGACCGCTCGGACTCCCGTGCCCTCGCGGCCGCGATCCAGTGTGCGGTGGACGAGGCGGGCGGGCGAGCGGGAGAGTTGTCCACGGGCTGAGCCTACGCTAGGCAAGCCCTCGACACACCCGACCATCGCACCAGCGCAAGAAGCGCGGCAACCATCGGAGCCCGCAATCCTAGCCGCGAATAGCATCCACCAGAGCATCCACGGACCCTGCCGCGACCTGCCGCGAGGTGCCGCCAGACGCCGCGAAACGGGCGGTTCGTGAGGGGAACTTGGCTGGCGAGGAAGGATTCGAACCTTCAATCCCCTGATCCAGAGTCAGGTGCCTTACCGTTAGGCCACTCGCCAGCGACCGGCCCGACAGCGTGGTCCAGGGCCGTGATCTCGACCGAAGTCGGGCGCCGCGCGCCGGGCGGATTGTACCCTAATCGCCCTGCGCGGCTTGCTCCGGGATGACTGGTCAGGTGTCCTGGCGGCCCTGGGCCCCCAGCTTGGCCCAGGTGTCCTTGAGCGTGAGCGTCCGGTTGAAGACCAGGTGGCCGGCCATCGAGTCGGGGTCGGGAGCGAAGTAGCCCAGTCGCTCGAACTGGACGGTCTGGCCGACCGTCGTGGCGGCGAGGGCGGGCTCGACCAGGCAGCCCCGCAGGACGGTCTCGGAGGCCGGGTTCAGGTCCGCGAAGAGGTCGCCGTCGGCGCCCGGGTCGGGGCGGACGAAGAGGTGGTCGTAGAGCCGGACCTCGGCGGGGACGGCATAGGCTGCGGAGACCCAGTGCAGGGTCGCCTTGGGCCGGCGACCGTCGGGCGCGTCGCCACCGCGGGTGGCCGGGTCGTAGGTGCAGCGCAGCTCGACGACCTGCCCGGCGGCGTCCTTGACGATCTCTCGGCACGTCACGAAGTAGGCACCCCGAAGCCGGACCTCCCGGCCCGGGGCAAGGCGGAAGAACTTCGCCGGCGGATCCTCCCGGAAGTCGTCGTGCTCGATCCAGAGCTCGCGGGTGAACGGCACGCTGCGGCCGCCTGCCGAGGGATCCTCCGGGTTGTTGGCGACCTCCATCTCCTCGACCTGTTGGGCCGGGTAGTTGTCGAGCACCACCTTGAGGGGGTTCAGCACCGCGAAGCGGCGGGAAGCGGTCCGATTCAGCACGCCCCGCACGGCGAACTCGAGCTGCCCGACCTCGACGACGCTGTCGGCCTTGGCCACCCCGATCACGGCCGCGAAGTCGCGGATGCCCTCTGCGGGGAAGCCCCGCCGCCGCAGACCGGAGATCGTGGGCATGCGCGGGTCGTCCCAGCCCCGGACGTGTCCCTCGTTGACCAGCCGCAGGAGCACCCGCTTGGAGAGGACCGTGTAGGTGAGGTTGAGTCGCGCGAACTCGTACTGGTGCGGCCGCGACGGCACCGGCAGGTTCTCGATGAGCCAGTCGTAGAGCGGCCGGTGGACCTCGAACTCGAGCGTGCAGATGGAGTGGGTGACCCCCTCGATCGCGTCCGACTGGCCGTGCGCGAAGTCGTAGGTCGGGTAGATGCACCAGGCGTCGCCGGTGCGGGGATGGGCGGCGTGCACGATCCGGTACAGCACCGGGTCGCGCAGGTTGATGTTGGGAGCCGCCATGTCGATCCGGGCGCGCAGCACGCGGGCGCCGTTGGGGAACTCGCCCGCGCGCATCCGCTCGAAGAGGTCGAGGTTCTCCGCGGTCGGCCGGTCCCGCCAGGGACTGTCTTGGCCGGGCTCGGTCAGCGTTCCGCGGTGCTCCCGGATCTCGTCGGCGGTGAGGTCGTCCACGTACGCCTTGCCGGCGCGGATCAGGGCGACGGCCCATTCGTAGAGCTGCTCGAAGTAGTCGGACGCGTGGTAGAGGTGCTCGCCCCAGTCGAACCCGAGCCAGCGGACGTCGGCCTCGATGGCGTCGATGTACTCCTGCTCCTCCTTCGTCGGGTTCGTGTCGTCGAAGCGCAGGTGGCAGCGGCCGCCGAACTCCCGCGCGATGCCGAAATTGAGGCAGATCGACTTGGCGTGGCCGATGTGGAGGTACCCGTTCGGCTCCGGCGGGAAGCGCGTCACGATCGTCGCGTGGCGGCCCTCCCGCACGTCGGCGGCGACGATCTCGCGGATGAAGTCGGCTCGCTCGGGCGAGTCTGGCGTCTGGGCGTTCACGTGGCGGCGACTCCCGGCTCGTCGCGGTCGGTAGGATCGCCCGCATAGTACCGGTTCGCCGAGGGGGACCGGGGCGGCCCGCCCGCGGGCCTGCCCGCCTGTCTGCGCTCAGCCGCGGTGGTAGCGCTCCATGAGCGCGGCGACGGCGGCCCGCGCCTCGGCCCATTCGGGCTGGTCGCCGAAGACCTGCGCATCGGGGCCCCAGCGGGCGAGCTGGGTCATGGCAGTGACGATGGCGTCGTGGCGGGCTGCCCGGAGGCGTCCTCCGTCCACGGCGCCGGTCACGAGGTAGTGCCGCACAACGTCGAACGGGGCTCGCCAGCGGCCGATCCGGACGCGGTCGCCCTCGCGGAGCGACTCGAGCCAGTCGTCGTCGCCGACCGGCGCCTGGGCGTGCTCCTGGCGGTGCGCAGCAAGGGAGACGCGACGGCCGGGCGAGCGGGGAGAGGGGATGAGCCCGTCGGCGTCAACCTCGCGGTAGCAGATGGGGCAGACGGGAAGCTCCGCGTCGGCCCGGGGCGCGGCGCCGTACGGCAGGCCGCACCGTGCACAGAACGTGACGCCGGGGCGCCGGGCAACGGATCCGCACTGGAGGCAGGCCGGTAGGGCTTCGATCGCCATCGATCAGGTCCTCGCGGGCATTCGACGACGGGCCCGCGCTGGATTGCCGGGCACGCCGTGGGGTCACTGGGGCATGCGCGAATCGTGGTCCCGCGACGGGCGCGACACCATGACCCGTGGGTCAGGGTGCGGCCGGTACCCTCAGCAGGCCGGCAGCCTGGGCGATCCCGCGCGACAGGGCCGCCCGGACCGGCTCCTCCGGCCACCCGAGGTGGCGTGCCGCGTCGTCCACCAGGTCGCCGGGCGGCGGGAGCGCCGGGTCGTGGCCGGCGACCTGGAGCTGCGGCCAGTTGCGGCGCGCGGCTTCGGCGAGAAACGCCACGTCGGCGAGCTGCCCTGCCACGAAGTCACGGTCCACGACCTCGCCGTGGCCCGGCACCACGCGCCCCTCGCCGGCGGCATCGAGCAGCTGGCCGAGCGTCGCCGGCCAGTCGAGCGGGAAGGCGTCGCCGAATGACGGTGGCGCACATTCCTCCACGAGGTCGCCGGCGAAGAGCACGCCGGCGTCCGGCACCAGCGCGACGACGTCATGGTCGGTGTGGCCCCGGCCCAGGAACCGGAACTCCACTCGCCGGTCGCCGAGGTCCAGCGTGGCCTCGCGGGCGAAGGTCCGGTCGGGCGGGTCGATCGGCGAGGCGAGCAGGTCCGCGGCGATCTCCGGCATCTCGGCGGCCACCGCGGCCCGCCGGGCCAGCCCCAGGTTGCGCATGAAGCGGGCGCACCCGTCCTCCCCCCAGATCTGGCACGGGCGGAATGCGGCGTTGCCCAGGACGTGATCGAAGTGGGCGTGCGTATTGAGCACGACGTGCGGCAGCGCGCTCACGTGGCGCAGGTCCTCGAGCAGCTCGCGGGCCTGGACCAGCGTGGAGCGGGTGTCGACGACCAGGACCCGCTCGCGGCCGACCACCGCGCCGATCGTCTGGTCGAAGAAGGCGAACCGCCGCACGAAGACGCGGTCGGCGATCTCCTGCCAGGGGTTCACCGGCGGGTGGCTCGAGGCTTGGGAGCCGGGGCGGTCATCGGCGCGGGGAGCCCGAGCCCGGTCGACTGCGTCACGGTCGCCTGGAGCGTCCGCGACTCGGTCAGCCGGCGTGGACGGAGCTCAGGCCGTCGAGCGCGGTCCGCGCCTTGTCGATGTCGTCCACGACGAAGCTGAACTGGGCCTGGTCGCCCCAGCGGCCGATGAAGAGGTGCCCGTAGATGTTGACGCCGGCGTCCGCCAGCCGGCGGGCGACGCGGGCCATGCCGCCCGGCTGGTCGTCGACCTCGACCAGGAGCGACTCGCCCTCGATGAACTCGTAGCCGCCCGACTCCAGCACGTCGCGCGTCGCGCCGTCGTCCGATGTCTTGAAGATGAGGTGACCGCTCTCGCCGATTCCCCCGCCGCCGATCGCGCGCAGGTCCACGCCCCGCGTGGCCAGGGTCTCCGACAGGTCGGCGAGCGCTCCCGGGCGATTTGGGAGCTCGATCACGAACTGGTTGGCCATGGTCCTGAGCCCTCCGCGGTCACGCTGCGCTTCGGCGGCAAGTCTACGATCATCCGGACGACCGCGATTCGCCGGCCGCCACCGGGAGGGTTCCGCCGTGCATGACACTCCGGAAGTCAGGACGCCGTGGTAGCCGCATCGGGGCGCGTGGAGCGCCCGAGCATCGACGAGCAGACCCGCGTCCTGGTGATGACGGGTGCCGGCATCTCCGCCGAGTCGGGCCTGGCCACCTTTCGCGGCGCGGGCGGGCTGTGGGACGGCCAGCCGGTGGAACGGGTCGCCACGCCCGAGGGCTTTGCCGCCGACCCGGCGCTGGTCTGGCGCTTCTACTCCGAGCGCCGCGCCCAGGCGGCGGCTGCGTTGCCGAACCGGGCGCATCGCGCGCTCGCGGAGCTCGAGGAGCGCCTGGGCGACCGCTTCCTGCTGGCGACCCAGAACGTGGACGGCCTCCACCAGCGGGCGGGCAGCCGGCGCGTGGTGGAGATGCACGGGTCGCTCTGGCGGACCCGCTGCGCGGTCTGCCCGGCCCAGTCCTTCGAGGATCGAAGCCGTGTCGAGCCGCCGCTGCCCCGGTGCGCTCGCTGCGGCGGCCTGCTGCGGCCCGCGATCGTCTGGTTCGGCGAGCTGCTCGAGAGGGCGGACACGCGCCGGATCGAGCGCTTCATCGGGTCCTCGCCGGCAGGGCGCAGCCCGCTCGTGTTCCTGGCGGTCGGGACGTCCGGGAACGTCTGGCCG
>JARLHH010000139.1 GCA_031292335.1 Candidatus Limnocylindrales bacterium
GTCCATCAGCTCGAACGAACCGCCCGAGCGCCGGGCGTTGTCGGCGGCCTGCGCCACCTGGTCCGGCGGCAGCCGGAACTCGGGCGGGTGGACCAGCCGCACGTGCATCCCATAACGCGTGGTCAGCTGCGAGAGGTCCACCGGCACGCTGATCGGCTTCTGGTAGCTGGCCGCGTAGGCCCAGCTGATCGCGATCGTCCTGCCCCGCAGGTCGCCCTTCTTCTCCCTCATGGTGAGAAGGTCGGCGAGGGACTGGTGCGGGTGGAACAGGTCGCACTGCATGTTGAGGACCGGCACCCGGCTCGCCGCGGCGACCTCCCGGATGTAGGTGTTGCCGGCGCCCCAGTCGACGTTGCGAATGGCGATCCCGTCGTTGTAGCGGCCCAGGATCTGGCCGATCTCCTTGGGCGTGTCGCCGTGGGCGATCTGGGTGGTCCGGCTCTCGATGAACTGGGCGTGGCCGCCGAGCTGGGCCATCCCGGCCTCGAACGAGGCCCGGGTGCGGGTGGACGAGAAGAAGAAGAGCATCGCCAGGACCTTGTCCCGCAGGAGCGGGTGGGGGATCCCGAGGGCGCGCTCGCGCTTGAGCTGGAGGGCGACCTCGAGGACGGTGTCGATCTCCTCCCGGGTCCACTCCTGGAGGCTGATGAGGTCGCGGCCGCGCAGGTCCGTCTGCATCGTGTTCTCCTTTACTCGGCGGCGCCGAGGATGAGCGAGAGCAGCGACATCTTGAGCACGACCCCGTTGAAGGCCTCCGCCCAGTAGCGCTGGTGGCGCGTGGCGTCGACGTCGGCGGGAAGCTCGTCCATGCGCGGCAGGGAGTGGAGGATGATCGAGCTGCGCTTGGCCTTCTCGCGCAGCAGCTGGCGGCTCACCACGTACTCCGGGGGCGTGAGGCCGGTCGTGCCGGTCCGCTCCTGGCGCGAGGCGGTGTAGTCGGCCTGGACGACCGGCTCCATGTAGATGATGTCGGCCTCGTTGATGACGTCACGGACGTCGCCGGCCTCGACGTAGTCCACGTTCAGCTCGTCGAGCTCGACCTTGAACTCGGGCAGGAGCGACATGTCCGGCGGGCCGACGACGATCGCCCTGGCGTCGAACTGGCTGAGCGCGTACAGGATCGAGTGCATCGTCCGCATGCGCATGTCGCCGACGAGGAGGTAGGTCAGGCCGTCGAGCGTGCCCTTCTCGAGCAGGATCGTGTACAGGTCGGTCAGGACCTGGGTCGGATGCTCGCCCCAGCCGTCGCCGCAGTTGATGACCGGCACGGATGCCCACTTGGCGGCCTCCGCCGGGGCGCCCTGCTGGAAGTGGCGGATCGCGATGACGTCCGCGTAGTACTCCAGCATGTGGAAGGTGTCCTTGATCGACTCCTGGTAGAAGTCGCCGGCGCGGGTCATCTTCGAGTCGGAGAAGCCCAGCACCTGCCCGCCCAGGCGATGCATGGCGGCCTCGTGGGAGAGCCGCGTCCGGGTGCTCGGCTGGTAGAACGCCGTCAGGAGCGTCTTGTTCTTGAGAAGGTCCGAGTTGCGCCGGTCGCGGGCGAACGGGCGCAGGTCGTCGGCGACCTGGAAGACCCGGAAGAACTCGTCCCGGCTGAAGTCCTTGAGAGAGAGGATGTCGCGACCGGCGAAACTGCGCATTACCAGCACCTTCCTATGGTTCGCTGCTTGACTTGAGGACCGACCGACTACCTGAAACGCACGCCCTCGCGTGCGGCTCCGGCGCTCACCGGGTTCCGCCCGGGGCGCCGATGCGGTTCACGAACGTGCGACGACGAGCTCCGTCTCCCCGAGGCCGGCCGCCCGCCCCGCGGGGGCAGGAACATCGGGAGCCTGGGGAGCGAGCTGGTTCACGCGGCGGATGACATGGAAGCGGAAATGCCCCGGGCTGAAGTAGCTCAGGGAGTAGTCGACGATGCGCCCGCTGGCCGCGTACAGCTGGGCGGTGAGCTTGAGGAGGGGATCCTGCGCCTGCAGGCGGAGCCGGTGCGCAAGATCCGCGCCGGCCGCCTCGGCGCTCAGCTCCGTGTGGGAATGGGTAAGGGGTGGATCACCCCGGCGCAGCAGGAAGTCCAGCATCGAGCCGTCGAAGGATCCCCCCAGCTCCCTGGGGTCGAGGACGTCCGTCGGGACCACGTCGATGAGGAAGGCGATGGGACGCCCGCCCGACATCATCACGCGCTGCACCGCCAGGACCGGGGTCGCGGCGGGCATCTCCAGCGCCTCCACCTCGGCGGGCGTGGCGTCCCGCTCGAGGATCTCGCAGTCGCCCATGTGGATCTCCACCCCGATCCTGCGGGCCAGGGTCTCGATGCTCTGGAGCTCCTCGAGGCCCGCGACGACGAGCGGGTGGCTCGGGCTCACGAACGTTCCGACGCCGTGGCGGCGGACGATCAGCCCGCCCTGCTCCAGCTGCGAGAGCGCTTCCCGAAGGGTTGCCCGGCTGACGCCGATGCGCTGGCTCAGCGTCGCTTCGGACGGCAGCAGCCCATCCTCGCCTGCCAGCGCTCCCGACTGGATCCCCTCGACGACCTCCTGGGCCGCCTGCCGGGCCAGCGTCAGATTGCGGCGAACCATTCACGCGCCTCGATGTGCCCGGGAAGGACCTCGGCTCAACGCGACCTCACGAGCGGGGCGACGCCCGCTGGATGATCACACGGCGGCTCCGTGGACCAGACGCTAGTCATCTGACGTCTTCCCGAGACCGCATTGTGCCACAGCCCGGCGGCCCTGTCCCCAGTGCCATTCGGCCTGTATGAGCGCGGCGGAGATCAGGCGCCCAGCACCGGAGGACCGGGCGCGATTGCCGCGGTGGACCCGGACCCGCGGCCCGCGGCGCCTGAGCGGGCCAGCCGCTGCAGGATCTCGACCGCCGCCTCCGTCGCGATCGCGAGCATCGCCACCAGGAGGACGCCGCCGAAGACCTGGCCGTCGTCGTTCTGGGCGATCCCGTCCACGAGGAAGCGGCCGAGCCCGCCACTCCCGAAGATCGCTCCGAGGGTTGCCGTCGCGACGATCTGGACGGCCGCCGAGCGGACGCCGCCGAGCACCACCGGGAGCGCGACCGGCAGCTCGATCCCGGACAGGATCTCGCGCTCGCGCATGCCCATGCCGCGTCCGGCCTCGACCAGGTCCCGGTCCACCTCCGCGACGCCCGTGTACGCGTTGACGAGGATGGGCGGAACCGCGAGCACCACCATCGCCACGAGCGTCGGCAGGACGGTTCCCCCGAGAACCGGGTCGATGCGCACGGTGACCGGGATCGCGAGGGCGATGACCGCGAGCGAGGGCAGCGAGCGCCCGAGGTTCGCGACCCCTGCGGCCAGCCCGGCGCCCCGCCCCGTGTGGCCGATCGCGAGCCCGGCCGGGAGCGCCAGGAGCAGGGCGACCGCGAGCGAGATGCTGGAGATCAGCACGTGCTCCAGGAGGCGATTCGGTATCCCGGCCTGGCCCGCCCATTGGGCGGGGTTGGTCAGCCACGCCGCGGTCTCGGCCACGAGGTTCACGACGCCGTCGCCTCGAGCGCCCGCGTCTGCGCCCAGGGCGTGATTCGCCGCTGGGCCCGGACGAACAGGAAGTCGGCACCCAGGGCAAGCAGGATCGACGGGAGCGCGCCCGCGTACATCTCGGTCGGGAAGCCGCCCCGGTGGTACCCGTCCAGGATGAAGTAGCCGAGGCCACCGAACGCGTCGCTGATCGTCCCGGTGATCGTCACGAGCCCGATGGTGGAGACGGTAGCCAGGCGCAGCCCCGCCACGATGAGCGGAACCGCGAGCGGGAGCTCGACCCGCCAGAGCCGCTGCCGGCGCGTGTGGCCCATGCCGTCGGCCGCCTCCAGGACCTCCGCCGGAACGCCGTCCAGGCCTGCGACGATGTTCCGCACGAGGATCACCAGCGTGTACATGACGAGCGGCACCTCGGCCGTGACGACCGAGAAGCCGGTGATGGAGATGAGCGCCGCGAAGAGCGCCAGGCTGGGGATCGTGTAGAGGATGCCCGCCAGCGCGCTGATCGGCGGGTAGAGGACCCGCCGGCGGGCCGCCACGAGCGCGAGCACCAACGAGATCGCGAACCCGACCCCGACCGCGATGGCCGCCAGGTAGAGGTGCTGGCCCGTCCGGTACGCGATCGCGTCGACGTGGCCGGCCAGCCAGCCCCAGTCGATCATCGTGCCGCCGTTCCCAGCCTCACCCGCCGGCTCCGGCCGTCCCGGCCGCGATCGCGCCCGGGTCGGCGTCCGGCCGGAGCGCCGCCGCGATCGCCTCCACCGAGAGCACGCCGCGAAGCCGGCCGGTGCGGTCGATGACGATGCCGGTCTGGACGTCCGCGTCGAGCATCATCGAGAGCGCGTCCTTCAACGTGGTCCGGCGGTCGAGCAGCGGGGACATCGGCGTCGCGAGCGATGCCTCCAGCACGCCCGACGCGGGGACGTGGCGCTGGCTGATCCAGCCGATCGGGCGATCCGCTGCATCCAGCAGGAGCAGGTAGGGGAACGGGTCCGCGAACGTCCGGGCGCGGGCCTCGCCCGCGGGGTCGCCGACGCGGGCCGTCACGACGGGCTGGAGCGCGACGTCGCCGACTCGGGAAAGCGAGAGGCGCTTGAGGCCGCGGTCGGCCCCCACGAACTCGGCGACGAACGCCGACGCCGGGGCGGCCAGGATCTGGGCGGGGGGCCCGAACTGCTCGAGCCGCCCGCCGGCCTGCATGACGGCGACCAGGTCCCCCATCTTGATCGCCTCGTCGATGTCGTGCGTCACGAACAGGATCGTCTTGGCCAGCTCGGCCTGGAGCCGCAGGAGCTCGTTCTGGAGCCGCTCGCGAACGATCGGGTCCACGGCGCCGAACGGCTCGTCCATGAGCATGAGGGGCGGGTCGGCGGCCAGCGCGCGGGCAACCCCGACGCGCTGGCGCTCGCCGCCGGAGAGCTGGGCCGGGTAGCGGTCGCGGTAGATCGCGGGCTCCAGGCCGACCAGCGCCAGCAGCTCCTCCGCCCGCTCCCGCTGCCGGGCCGCGGGCCAGCGGAGAAGGCGCGGCACGACCGCGACGTTCGCGCCGATCGTCTGGTGCGGGAACAGACCCACCTGCTGGATCACGTAGCCGATCTCGCGTCGCAGCTCCGTCGCGTCGCGGCCGGCCACGTCCACGCCGTCGACGAGGATCCGGCCGCCGGTCGGCTCGATCAGGCGGTTGACCATCTTCAGGCTGGTGGTCTTGCCGCAGCCGGACGGGCCGACCAGCACGCAGATCTTGCCGGCGGGCACGGTCAGCGACAGGTCGTTGACGGCGCCGGGCGCGGCCGGCGAGCCCCGCTGGGGTCTCGCCGCCGCGTAGCGCTTCGAGACGTGCTGGTACTCGACGACCGCGGCCCGGCTGGCTCCGACGCCCACGGGAGCCGGGCGCTAGTAGCTGCTGACCAGGCCCACCGACTTCAGCCAGGCCTTGGCGACGGCCGCGATGTCCATCTGGTCGACGGCGACCTGCTTGTTGAGCTCGGTCAGGCTGGCCGTGGTCATCTTTGCCGAGACACCGTCGAGGATCTTCTCGAACGATGTCTTGTCCACCTTGGCGAGCAGGTCGTCGCGGACAAGGGGGGCGATGTTGTCGGCCGGCTGGGTCTGCTTGTCGTCGGTCAGCACCACGAAGCCGTTGACCGCGATGTCGGGCTGGGTCGAGCAGAGCTCGGCGACGTCGATCGTCTTGTTGACCAGGGCCTGGGCCATCGGCGTGTCACAGGCCGCGAGCGAGGTGATGTTCGCCGGGTCGATCCCGTAGGCGGACTTCAGCGCCGCCGCGCAGACCGGATTGGTCTTGCAGTCGGTGGCGAGGCCCCATTTGAGCTGGTTCTGGACCGGCGCGGCGTCGCTGAGCGTCACGAGGTTGTACTGCGCGGCCGTCTCCTTGCGCACCACGAAGGCGTTCTGGTCGGCCGCCGGCGAGTAGTCCAGGACGGTGATCCCGCCCCCCTTCGTGGCCAGGACCGTCTGGAGCGCCTTCTCGTTGGCTGCCGGGTCGCCGGTCTGGGCACCCGGCTGGTAGTAGGCGAGGCCGCTCCCGATGTACTCGGGCTTCAGGTCGATCTGGCCGCTTTCCAGCGCCGGGGCGGACACCTTGCGGCTCCCGATCCCGATGCCGGTCCGATCCACGGTGTAGCCGCCGGCCTCGAGCGCCTGGGCGTAGATCTCGGCCATCAGCTTGGACTCGTAGAAGCTGTCCGATCCGACCTTGATGGTCGGCTTGCTGCTGCCCCCTCCCGCCGAGCAGGCGCTCACGAGCACCAGCACCGACGCCCCGAGGGCGAGCACGCGGGTGAGCCGCATTGGGTCGCCTCCTGTATTGAGCCCGTGATTGCCTGGGCAGGCTGCGCCGGGTCGCCTGGAATCTACCAGTCGTCGGCCGTGCGCCCAGATTCCGTCCCGGCGCCCCTCGCGGCGTTACATCGCCCGGGGCCGCGAGGGCGGCGAGGGCCGCATTGCGGGTGCGGGCACGCCCGGCCGCCGCGTAACGGTCGGCGGGATCCCCGGGACTGCGGAGGCAGGAATCTCGCCATGACGCCTCACCGGGTCGTACCCTGCCCGGCGAGCGGTCCCGCGACCGACGGAAAGGAAGCCATGGAACGCTACGACTTCGTGATCATCGGTGCGGGGCCGGCCGGCGAGGCGGCTGCCTACGAGGCGCGCGATCGGGGAGCCAGCGTGGCGATCGTCGATCGCGACCTGTTCGGCGGCTCGTGCCCCCACTGGGGCTGCGTCCCCTCCAAGTCGCTCCTCAACGGTGCCGCCCGTCATTCGGCAGGGGGAGACTACCCGTGGTCGCGGGCCTCGGCCCGCCGCGACTACATGATCAACCGGGAGGGCCGCGACTACCCCGACGACGGCGGCCACGTCCGGGGGCTCGAGGGTGCCGGGGCGCGCGCGTACCGCGGAGCCGGCCGTCTTGCCGGCCCGGGACGCGTCGCGATCAGCAGCGACGCAGCCGACCTGGAGGTGGCGGCGCAGGCCGTGATCCTCGCCGTAGGGTCGGCCACGAAGGTCCCGCCCGTGGCCGGGATCGAGACGATCCGCACCTGGACGAACAAGGAGGCCACGGGCGCCCGCGAGCTGCCGCGGAGCCTGCTGGTCCTGGGCGGCGGGCCAACCGGCATCGAGATCGCCCAGGTCTACGCCCGGTTCGGCGTGCCGACCCAGGTCGTGCAGTCTGGCGCCCGGCTCCTGCCCCACGACCACCCGCGCAACAGCGAGGCGGCCCGGCTGGCGCTCGAGGCCGACGGTGTGCGGGTGCGCCTGGGCGTGCGGGCGCTGCGCGCGCGGGCGCGGGCGGGCGCCGACGGTGCCGATGTCGTCGACCTGGACGACGGCTCGACCGCGGAGGGTCATGCCGTCCTGCTGGCGGTCGGCCGGACGTTCCCGGTCGGGGGCCTCGGGCTCGACACGATCGGGATCGACCCGGGGGACAGGACGGCGCTTCCTCGAGATGGCCGCCTTCGGATCACCGAAGGCGTCTATGTCGCCGGCGACGTGGCGGGCCCGGAGCTGCACACGCACCAGGCGCACTACCAGGGCGTGATGGCAGTCCGGATGGCGCTGGGCGACGCCGTGACGCCGGACTACCGCGCGCTGCCGCGAGCCACCTACACGGACCCCGAGCTCGCCTTCGTGGGGGTGTCGCTCGAACAGGCCCGGGCAGAGGGCCGCGACGCGTTCGAGCTGGTCGCCGACTTCCCGACCACCGCCAAGGGATACTCCGTGGAGGCGACCTTCGGGCACGTCACGATCGTGGTCGATCGGCTCTCGCGGCAGCTCCTCGGGGCGGCGATGGCAACACCGGACGCCTCCGCGGCGATCCACGAGTGCGTCCTGGCGATCAAGGCTCGCGTGCCCATCGACGTCCTCGCCGACACGATCCACGCGTTTCCGTCCACGTCCCGGATCCTGAACGGGCTCTTCAACGATGCGGCGAAGATGCTCGCGGGCGATCGCGCAGTCCCGGCCGAACCTCTGCCGTGACGGGTGCCACGGGGTCGTCCACGCCGGTGCGGGGCGGCTGGGTCCTGTTCGCCGTCGTGCTCGGATCGGGCGTCGTCTTTCTCGACAGCACCGTCGTCAACGTCGCCCTCCAGACGATCGGGCAGGAGCTGCCGGCCATCGTGGTGGGCCGGCTCGAAGGGCTGACCTACGTCACGAGCGGGTACCTGACGGTGCTCGCGGCGCTGCTCGTGCTCGCCGGCGCACTCGGGGACGCGTTCGGGCGCCGGCGCATCTTCGCGATCGGGCTCGTCGGCTTCGGCGTCACGTCTGTCGTGTGCGGCCTGGCGCCCACGCTGGAGGCGCTCGTGGTTGCGCGGCTGGCCCAGGGCGCGGCCGGTGCGCTGCTCGTGCCCCAGGCACTCGCGATCATCACCGCGACGTGGGAGGGCGAAGCGCGCGGCCGCGCCATCGGGACGTGGGCAGCGGCCACCTCGGCTTTCGTCATCGCGGGACCGCTCGTGGGTGGGGTGCTGGTGCAGGCGGTCTCCTGGCGCGCCGTCTTCTTCGTGAACGTGCCAATCGTCGTCATCGGGACGTACGCGCTGCGCTATCTGCCCGAATCGCGTGACGAGGACGCGACGGGTCGCTTCGACTGGCTCGGGGCCGCCGTCATCGCCGTCGGCGTCGGTGGACTTGCCTTCGGGGCCACGCGCGGGGAGCAGCAGCGCTGGCAGGACCCGGTCGCCTTCGTCGCGATCCTCGTCGGAGCGGCCGCGGTGGCGTTGTTCCCGTGGCTCATGAGCCGGAGGCGCGATCCGCTGGTTCCGCTGGACCTGTTCCGCAGCCGGGCGTTCAGCGTCATCAACCTGTCCACGTTCGTGATCTATGGCGCCCTCTACGTGAACCTGGCGTTCCAGCAGCTGTACCTCCAGGGAGTCCTCGGCTATTCGCCGACCGCGGCCGCCCTGGCGCTCCTGCCCCCGGCGATCCTCCTGACCCTGGTCTCGACCCGGGCGGGGCGGCTCGCGGGCCGCCTGGGCGCGCGCCGGTTCCTGGTGGCGGGCCCGCTGCTCATGGCGGCGGGCCTGCTCTACCTGGCGCGGGTGCCCAGCACCAGCGCTGCGTGGTCCGCTCTCCCAGCCGACCCGGCCTCGTTCCTGCCGTCGTCCGGCTACCTCGTCGACATTCTCCCCGGGCAGCTCGTCTACGGGATCGGTCTCGCGATCCTCGTTGCTCCGCTGTCGACCGCGCTGATGGGCTCGGTACCGGCTCGAAGGGCCGGCCTCGCCTCGGCGATCAACAACGCGGTGTCACGGGCGGGCGCGCCTCTCGTGAGCGCCCTCCTGTTCATCGCGCTGAGCGCCGCCTTCTACCCGGCCCTCGCCGCGCTGGTGCCCGGCATCGACGTCGGCGCCGCATCGTTCCGCGCCGCGGTCCAGCCGCTCACGACCCCCGATCCGTCGCTCGGCCCCGCCGTCGCGGCAGCCGCCCGGGAGGCGTCCACGACGGCCTTCCACCTCGCCATGATCGCCGCGGCGGCGCTGCTGGCGGTCGGCGCCGCGGTCAACGGATTCGGGCTGCGATCGGCAATACCGGCCGCCGCGGGCCGGCCGCCTCAGGAGCCGGAGGGCGCCTCGCCACTCTCGAGCGCGTAGGCGACGACCTGGTCGATGGTCATGGCCGCGCCCTCAGCCGCAAGGCGCGCGACCTCCTCCGGGCTGAGCATCGCCTGGGCCGTCGGCCGCAGGAACTGGTCGAGGAACTGGTCGACGTAGGAGGCGAGACCAGCGCCGGTCGAGGCGGTGAGACTGCGCGCCGCGCCCCACAGCCTGGCGGCCCGCTCCGGGTCGCCGTCATACGCCGCCTGGGAGGCGAAGTCGTCGAACACGAGCGTCAGCCCGCTCGCGTCCCCGGACCCCTGGAACAGGCGCAGGGCGCCGGCGAACAATCCGCGCGACGCCTCCAGGTCGCCCAGCCGGAGCTTCGCGGCACCCAGCATGTGCAACGCCCACGCCTCCATCGTGCGGTCGCCCACGCGTCGGTAGATCCCCAGCGCCTCCGTCAGCGTGGCCACCCCCGCCGTCGGGTCGTTGCTGAAGTATTCCTTGTTCCCGATGCCCCACAGGACATTGGCCTGGCCCCGCTCGTCGCCGAGCGCCCGATAGAGCTCCAGCGCCTCCTGGAGGGAGGCCCAGCCGATGCCGTCCGGGTCCGTGTTGCTCGCCGCTTCGCGCGGGTTCGGCGAGATCGTGAAGCAGAACGAGTAGTTGTAGAGCGCGTTCGCCAGCTCCGACCGGTTCCCCGCCGCGCGCCACAGCGTCACGGCCTCCTCGTAGGCCACCCGCATCGCCGCGACGTCGGCCTGCCACCAGCAGACGCCCCCGAGCGCCTCCAGCAGCCGGGCGTGGAGGACCGGCGACTGGCGCGACCATGGCGCCGCAGACATCGCGTCGAGCCGCAGACGCGCCTCGAACAGGTGGCCCCGCATCTGCCAGAAGCGCCACAGGGCGAACGCGAGACCGATTGCGGTCCCGGCGTCCCCGGCAGCTGTGGCCCGGTCGAGGGCGGCGCGCAGGTTGTCGTGCTCCATCTCCAGCCGGTCGAGCCAGGTGCGCTGGTCCGGTCCGGCCAGCAGCGGCCTCGCCCGCTCGGCCAGGCCGAGGAACCATGCCCCGAACCTCCCGCGCACGAGGTCCCCCTCGCCGTGCGCCACGAGCATCTCCGCGGCGAACTCGCGGATGGTCTCGAGCATCTGGAAGCGCGCCTCGCCACCGTCGACCACGCGCAGCAGGCTCTGGTCCGCAAGCTCGCCGAGGCCGTCCACGACGTCCCGGTGCAGCTCCTCGGCCGGGCCGCACACCGCCTCGGCGGCCTCGAGATCGATGCCGCCCCGGAACACCGACAGGCGTTCGAGCAGGCGCCGATCGCCGGCATCGAGGATGTCGTAGCTCCAGGCGATGGCCCCGCGGAGCGTCTGCTGACGCTCGGGAAGATCCCGGGAGCCCGCGCCGAGCGCGGTCAGCTGGCTCGTCAGCCGGGCCAGGATCGCGTCCGGGGACAGCACCCGCACGCGGGCCGCCGCGAGCTCGATCGCCAGGGGCATGCCCTGCAGCTTTGCGCAGATCGCGGCGATGGCGGGCGCGTTGTCATTGGTCACCTGGAAGCCAGGCCTGACGGCCGTGGCGCGCTCGATGAACAGCCGGACCGACTCGTACGTCGCAAGTCCCTCGGCGTCCACCACCCGATCGCGCAACGGCAGCTGCGCGCGCTCCATGGCCGACAGCCCCGAGAGGTCGGGCGGCGCCGGCAGGCCGGGCACCGGGTACTCGTGCTCTCCCGAGATGCGGAGCGACGCCCGCGAGGTCACGATCAGCTTCAGCCCGGGGACCGATCGGAGCAGGTCCGCGACGAACGGCGCCGCGTCGACCACCTGCTCGAAGTTGTCGAGCACGAGGAGGGCGGTCCGGCGAGCCAGCCAGTCCACGACCAGGTCGCGGGCGGGCCGTCCCCCCGATTCGCTGAGCCCGAGGGCGCCGGCGATCTGCGACGCCACGAGCCCGGGGTCCCGCACGGCATCGAGCGGGACGAAGAAGATGCCGTCGGGGAAGCTGTCGGCCGCGTGGCCGGCGACCTCGATCGAGAGCCGCGTCTTGCCGGTGCCGCCCGGACCGGTCAGCGTCACGAGCCGGTGTCCGGCGAGCAGCCTGTCGACCGCGGCGCGCTCCGTCGCGCGCCCGACGAACGACGTGAGCTGGGCCGGGAGCGTGTTCGGCCGTGCGCCGATGGTGCGCAGCGGCGGGAACTCGCCGCGGAGCCCGTCGGCGACCAGCTGGTGCAGCTGCTCCGGCTGGTCCAGGTCCTTGAGGCGGTGGCTCCCGAGATCGCGGAACGAGATTCCAGCCTGTCCCTCGTCGCGCACGAGCGATCGGGCGACCTCCGAGACGAGCACCTGGCCTCCGTGGGCGACCGCGGCGATCCGGGCAGCCCGGTTGATGTCGATGCCCAACAGCGAACCCGCGTGCGTCCGGGCCTCGCCGGAGTGGACGCCCATCCGCACCCGGACCTCGGCTCCCTCCGGCCATGGCTCGGCGGCGAGCGCGCGCTGGGCAGCGAGGGCTGCCGCGATCGCTCCCCGCGCGGAGCGGAAGACGACGAAGAAGGAGTCGCCCTCGGTGCCCTGCTCCTCGCCTCCGTGCGCGGCGAACGCCGCGCGGAGGAGCGCGCGGTGCCGCTCGCGGATCGCACCGTACGCGACCGTGCCGATCGCCTGCTCCAGCCGGGTCGAGCCCTCGATGTCGGAGAAGACGAAGGTCAGCGTCGCGCCGGCCGACTCCGCGGCCTGGACGGGCGGTTGGGCGAGCTCCGGGAACGGGGACGGTTCCTGCATCTGCGCTCCGGCCGGGCGACAGGCGGTCGGGCTCTCGTGCCCCCGCCGTTGCGCTATTCTCCGCGACCCGTCAACGGGCAAGCCGGCAGCACGGGCAAGCCGGCGCGACCCGCCGCGCTCCCGTCGCGCTCGCTACCCGGCCTGCCGCCCGATCGGGAGGACGACCTCGAAGCAGGTCTCGCCGGGGTGGGAGCGCACCTCGATCCGGCCCCCGTGGCGGCCAACCACGTTGTGGGAGATGTGCAGCCCGAGACCCGTGCCGCTGCCGGGTGGCTTGGTCGTGTAGAAGGGCTCGAAGATCCGCTCGCGGACCTCCGGGGGCATCCCGGGCCCGTCGTCACAGATCTCGACGACCACGTCGCCGTCGCGCGCGAAGGCGCGGATCCGGA
>JARLHH010000140.1 GCA_031292335.1 Candidatus Limnocylindrales bacterium
CCTGTGAGCGTGAGCGTCGTCGTGTCGGCAGTCTCCGCCTTCGTGCTGACGACGCGGGCGGTGACGAAGTCGTTGGGTGTCGCGGCGACGGGCTCGACGAGGCGTGACTCGGGAGAGAGCGGGACGGACGGCGCGATCGCGTTCAGCTCGTCGCGCACGTCGATCCCGACCGGGCACCACGTGATGCAGCGGCCGCAACCGACGCAGCCCGAAGTGCCGAACTGGTCCCACCACGTCGCGAACTTGTGGGTGAGCCATTGCCGGTAGCGGTCCCGCGGCCTCGCCCGGAAGCTGCCGCCTGCCACCTTCGCGAACCCGGGGCTGAAGCAACTGTCCCAGCTCCGGCTGGCGAGGGCCGCCAGGCCGCTCATGTCGGTGGTCTGCGACAGGGTCGTGCAGAAGCAGGTGGGGCACGCCAGCGTGCAGTTCCCGCAGGTGATGCAGCGTTCCGCAACCTGCGCCCAGCGTGGATGGTCGAGCTGGGCAAGCAGCCGGTCGTGGAGGCCGTCCGCGGGAATGGGATCCCCGATCCGCGCCCGCACTGCGGCGACCGTGGCCGCCACCCCGTATTGCTCGGCACTGGTCGCGGCCCGCAGGGGAAGGCGGTCCAGGATGAGGCGGCCGGCCGGTGTGCCGGCATCGACGAGGAAGCCCGCGTCGAGCTCGGTCAGCAGGAGGTCGTAGCCCTTCGTGACCTCGGGGCCGGTGCCCATCGAGGTGCAGAAGCACGTGGAGGCCGACGTCGTGCACTGGACGGCGACGACCATGACGTTGGCGCGCCGGACCATGTAGTCCGGGTCGATGAACTCGGTGCCGATCAGGACGCGGTCCTGGACGGCGAGCGCGGCGATCTCGCAGGCGCGCACGCCCAGGAAGGCGAGCTTCGGGGGAACCGCCTGTTCGGGCTCGAAGGAGACCTTGTGGCCGTCATGGCGGGATCGAGTCAGCGGGATCAGGGCCGGGAAGGTCCACTTCTTCCACGCCGTCGGTCCGACCACGAACCCGAACAGCTGCTCGTCACCGCGACGTCGGAGCCGGTATCGTCCGGGCGACTGCTCGTCGCCGATGCCGCGCGGCAGCTGGTCCACGGAGGTGATGTCGTCGTAGACGATCGATCCGTCGGCCACCGTGGGGCCGACCAGGCGCCGGTCATCCTCCTGGAGGAGGTCGAAGAGGACCTGGAGATCGCCCTTGGCGAGGAAGGCGGGCCCTTCGATCGTGGGGCGGCTGCCCCGGGTTGGGCGAGGGGCCGGCATCACCACGAATGCACTTCCTCGGCGGCGAAGAGGTCCATGAGCTGGACCCGGGTGGCGGTGAGGCGCCGCGCGACCGCAACGAGGATGCGGGGGTAGAGAGCCTGGGCAAGCGCCGCGTCTTCCCGGAGGGCCGCGCGCAGGGCCGGCCCCTCGAACGTGATCGCCTCGAGCTTTTCGATCGCCACGGCGGACGACGTGGCCCGGTACGGCGGAACCACGGCGGACCATCCGTAGACGTCACCCGGCTCGACCGTGAGGATGGTGAAATCGCCGCGCTCGGGGACCCGCGTGCGAAGCGCCACCCGGCCCTTGATCACGACGCCGAAGACTTCGGACTCATCTCCTTCCCGGAACAGCTCCTGGCCCGGCTCGGCCGAGAACGTTCGGCTGAGCTCCGCGAGGCGCGTCTGGACCGCCGGCTCGAGGCCGGAGGCAAACCACGTGGAGTTGAGGACAGCAACGAGCGAACCATGGTCCTGCATGGGGTCAGTCTTGCCGCGTGGGATGGCCCGCGGCAGGGCCGGTGGGCACCCGGTCAGGGGCCACAATTCCCCGCGACGGCACCGGGCGGGATACCCGGACCGGTACCGGTCCGTTCCCCTACCGACACCGCTCCGCAACCAGGCGAGAGGCCAGGCGGAGCGCGCGATGGGCGTCGCCGGGTGTGCCGCGCTCCCCGGGAACCGGCCACCTGTTGTCAGAGCTTCGGCAGTTCCTGGCCCGGGCCCGCGGCCACGGCGAAGAGGTCGCCGCGCTCCGCGATCCGGGGCAGGATCGTCCGGATCGTCCAGCGGTCGGGGCGGAGTTCCGGGTCGTCCAGCTCATCCCAGGTGATCGGCGCCGAGACCGGCAGGCCGGGCGCCGGCCGCGGGGAATACGGCGCGACGAGGGTCCGGTTCCGCCAGTTCTGGGTGTAGTCGAGTCGGGCGCGGCCGCCGCGCTGGTCCTTCGCCCACTTCCAGCTGACGAGGTCGGGGACCGCCGCCCCGACGGCCCGCGACACCTGTTCCACCCAGGCCCGCGTCTCGACGAACGTGTAGCCGGCCCGGATCGGGACGAAGACCTGGATGCCGCGCTTCCCGGTCACCTTCGGGATGCCGACGATCCCGAGGTGCTCGAAGGCGCGCCGGAAGAGCCGGGCCAGCGCGAGCGTCTCGTCCCACGTCGTGCGCTCCCCCGGGTCGATGTCGACAAGCGCCCAGCGTGGCTCGTCGGGCGCCTCGATGCGTGACGTCCACGGGTGGATCTCCAGGGCTGCCTGGTTGCCAAGCCAGGCGAGCGTGGCGATCGAATCGGCGACGACGTACGCGTGCGGGCGGCGATCCGGCGGATCGGGCTCGCGCCAGCGCGTCACCCAATCGGGCATGCCGGCCGCGACGTCCTTCTGCCAGAAGAACGCTCCGTCCACACCGTCGGGGTAGCGGGCCAGGTTGAGAGCCCGACCCGCAAGATGTGGGAGCAGCACCGGGGCGACGAGCACGAGGTAGCGGACCAGGTCGCGCTTCGTCACCGGGGCGCCGACAGTGTTCGCGTCGCCGTCCGCGCCGGGCACCCCTCCGGCCCCGGGTGCGGGTCGGAGTGCCGGGGCGAGCACCTTGTCGAGGTTGGTCAGCACCACCTCGCGTCCGGCAATCTCCCACGGACCGCCGCGCGCGGGCATCCCGTCGAGGGCGGCGAGCTCCTGCGCGGCTGCGGGGCCGATCGCCGGCGCCGGGGGCAGTGCCGCCAGCTCCGCCGCCCGCCCGGCCGTCGGTCCCCCCGGTGCCATGCCGGGCCCCGATCGGGCGACCGCGCCCCGGCGAGAC
>JARLHH010000141.1 GCA_031292335.1 Candidatus Limnocylindrales bacterium
CGACGAGGGACTGCGGCGGGCGCGCGAGCACGTCCAGCCCTACGAGGACGCCGACCTCCGCGCGCAGCTGGGGGTTCCCACGAAGCTCGCCAAGATGCTCGTGGTCTTCGAGGAGCCCCGACCCGGCCGGACGACCGTCGTGCTCGTGCGGGAGCCGGTCGGGGTCTAAGGTCCTCGGCAGGGTCTTTCCGTCGGTCCGCCCGCCGTAGGTCCACTCGGCCGCCTGCGCTGCGGCGCATGTGGCGCCATGGCAGATTCGGGTTCCGTTAACCCGACCGTCGACTGGCCATCGTCACCCTCGTGTCAGCACGTACACGACGGCCGCCAGCGCCAGCGCGGCGAATCCCGCGATCGCTACCCGATTCCGTCGGGCCATGCGTCCGTAGACGATGAGGATCGCCGCGACGACCGCCAGCAGGAATGAAAAGTTCGGCATTTCAGTGTGTCACTCCTTCCGTTGACGGTTCCGGTCGGGGCGCCGAGGCGTGCCGTCGCAGGACGCCGCGCGAGCGGCGCCGCAGCGAGGTCGTCTCGATCACTTCCTTGTCGAGAGCAGGAAGAGGGCGCCCGCGACCACGAGCACCGCGATCCCGGCGACAAAGACCCCGTCGCCCCACCAGAGGTCGCGGTTGACCCGGCCGACCAGGATGAGGATCGCGGAGACTACCGCCATAAGGGTCAAGAATGGATGGGCTCTTACACGAGGCGGCATCTGGTTCGTCCTCCGATCGCTGCGGCCCGACAGGGCTCGAACATGTTGAACCTGCCCACGAGCGTCACCCACGGAACGCATCCATGAAGCGCACCCGCGTGCCGAGGTGGAGCGCCGCGTTGCGGTACATGCGGCCGGCGAGCCAGGTCAGGCCGACGATGGATGCCACGATCAGCGCGACCGCCAGGCCGACCTGCCAGAACGGCACGTCGCTGTCCGCCATCCGCACCGCCATGAGAATGGGGGCGAACGGCGGAAGCAACGAGCACACGGTGGCCAGGGGGCCACTCGGATTCGGCAGCGCGGCGTACATGAGCAGGTACCCCGCGATCTGGAAGATCGAGATCGGCGCGACAGCGCCCTGGACCTCCTCCTGGCGCGAGACGAGGGAGGCGACCGCGGCATAGGCAGTGGCGTAGAAGAGGAAGCCGAGCAGGAACCAGGAGATATCGGCCAGGATCGAGGCCACGCCCAGGGCCGGGATCGCGGCGACATTGGTCACGTGGACCGCGACGAGCGCGGCCGTGCCCACGATGGTGAGCTGCAGGAGGCCGACGAGGCCGGTCCCGATGACCTTGCCCGCGAGCAGGCGGCTCGGCTGGATCGTAGCGAGCAGGACCTCCATGATCCGCGTCGCCTTCTCCTCGACCACGCCCTGGGCCACCATGTTGCCGTACTGGCCGAGCGCGATCCAGAGCAGGATGCCGAGGGCCAGGCTGGCGAACAGGTTCTCGTTGTCCTTGGGATTGGGGGGCGCCAGCAGCTGGACCGGGACCAGGGCCATGGCCGAGGCGATGGCAGTCGGTGAGAGGCCGGCGTCGGAGAGGCGTGCGGCTTCCGCGGCCAGGGACAGGGCGGACTCGACGTTCGATGGCATCGACTCCTTCGCCACGGCCGTCGGCGCGGTCGCCGACCCGGTCACGAGCACGTCGAGGGTGCCCGCCGTCACCTGCGCCGTGCCGGCAGTGACGTCCGCGATGTCGCTGACGGTGACCTCCACACCCAGGGCCGCGGCAGTTGCCGTGAACGAACGCTCGAGCGCCTGCGACCCGCCACTGAAGCCGACCCGCACCGGCGTGGTCCTGCCCGCGAGCAGCGACGCCGCAACGATGCCGACCACGACGAGGACCGCCATCACGCTCGTGCCGCCAACGAAGACCCGCGAACGCAGACGCATGCGGATCTCGCGGCGGGCGACGAGCAAGGTGGCCGGCAGGCGGCGCGCTCCGCCGAGGCTCCACGACCGGGCCGTCATGCGCCGGCCTCCCCGATGACCGTCCGGAAGAGCTCGCCGAGGCTGGGCTCGACGCGCTCGAACGCGCGAACCGGGCCCGTGGCCAGGGCCGCCTGGAGCAGCGACTGGTCGTCGACGCCCGGATCCAGCTCGAACACTCGGCTCGATCCGTCGCTCTCCAGGAGCGTGGCGCCCGGCACGCCGGCGTCCCAATCGTCCGCCGCCCCGGGAACGTCCACCCGGCGGCGTTCGCGCGCTCCGGCACGCAGCTCGTCGACCGTGCCGGAGGCCACCATCTTCCCGCGATCGATGATCCCCACTCGATCGCATACGCGCTCGACGAGCTCGAGCTCGTGGCTCGAGAAGATGACCGGGATGCCCGCATCGGCCTGCTCACGGAGCACGGCGCTCATGACGTCGACGGCCAGCGGATCGAGCCCCGCGAACGGCTCGTCGAGGACCAGCAGCTCGGGCGCGAAGACGAGCGCGGCGGCCAGCTGGATGCGCTGCTGGTTGCCGAGGCTGAGGGACTGGAGCTCGTCGTCGCGACGCTCCTGCAGGCCGAACCGCTCCAACCAGCGCGTGGCGGATGCCCGCGCGTCCGCACCGGTCATGCCGTGCAGCTCGCCGAGATAGCGCAGCTGCTCGGCCACGCGCATCTTCGGGTAGAGGCCGCGCTCCTCGGGCATGTAGCCAATCCTGCGGCGGGCCTCGAACGTCAGCGCGGTCCCGGCAAACGTGACCTCGCCGGCATCGGCCGCCAGCACGCCGAGCACGATCCGCATGGTCGTCGTCTTGCCGGCGCCGTTCCGTCCCACGAACCCGAACAGCTCCCCGGCGCGAACCTCGAGGCTCAGGTCCGTGAGCGCGGCGACATCGCCGTAGCGCTTGGTGAGGCCCCGGACCGTGAGTGGTCCCATGGAGGCATCATCCTCCCCGGCTGCGTCCCGCGCACGCGGCCGGTCCTGCGCCGCGGGCCTGGCACAGGTAGCCGGCAGCGAGCGCCAGCACCGCCTGCCCGTGATGGTTCATCCTGAGCGCGTCACGCTGGCCAGGCCCGTCCCGTCATGATCACGGTCCGGCACCGCGGGCTTCTCGAGGCCGCAGGGAGAACCGCATGCCACACGCAGAACGAGTCGTCGACATCCTCGCTGGCCGTCCGCCGGTCGGCGCGCGCACCACGGCCCAGGGCTGGATCCGGACGCGCCGCGACTCGAAGGCCGGGCTCTCGTTCCTGGCGCTGCACGACGGGTCCTGCTTCGACGCGCTGCAGGTCGTGGCCCCGGAGACGCTCGCGAACTATCACGACGAGGTGCTTCACCTGACCGCCGGCTGCGCGGTCACGGTCACCGGCACGGTTGCTGCCTCGCAGGGCGCGGGGCAGAGCGTCGAGCTCCTCGCCGACTCGGTCGTCGTGGTCGGCTGGGTGGACGATCCGGACACGTATCCGATCTCGCCGAAGCGTCACAGCTTCGAGTACCTGCGCGAGGTGGCCCACCTGCGCGCGCGGACGAACACGTTCGGGGCGGTCGCCAGGGTCCGCCACTGCCTCGCCATGGCGATCCATCGCTACTTCGACGAGCACGGCTTCTACTGGATCCACACGCCGATTCTGACCGCCAGCGATGCCGAGGGCGCGGGCGAGCTGTTCCGCGTCTCGACGCTCGACCTGGCCAACCTGCCCCGCACGCCCGAGGGAGGGGTGGACTACTCCGCGGACTTCTTCGGCAAGCCGGCCTACCTGACCGTCTCCGGCCAGCTCAACGTCGAGACCTACTGCCTGGCGCTGACGCGCGTCTACACGTTCGGACCGACCTTCCGGGCGGAGAACTCGAACACCAGCCGGCATCTCTCCGAGTTCTGGATGGTCGAACCGGAGATCGCCTTCGCCGACATCTCCGACAACGCCGACCTGGCCGAGGACCTCCTGCGCTCCAGCTTCCGGGCGGTCCTGGACGAGCGCGCCGACGACATGGCGTTCTTCGCCGAACGGGTCGACAAGGAGGCGGTCCGCCGGCTCGAGGGCTTCGTCACGTCGAGCTTCGCGCGCATGGAGTACACCGAGGCGATCGAGGTCCTGCAGCGATCCGGCCGGGCGTTCGAGTTCCCGGTGGCGTGGGGGGTCGCGCTGCAGGCGGAGCACGAGCGGTACCTCTGCGAGGAGTACGCGAAGCGACCGGTCGTGGTCGTCAACTACCCGAAGGAGATCAAGGCGTTCTACATGCGCCTGAACGACGACGAGCGCACCGTCGCGGCGATGGACGTGCTCGCCCCCGGCATCGGCGAGATCGTCGGCGGCAGCCAGCGCGAAGAGCGCCTCGACGTGCTCGATGCACGCATCCGCGAGTCGGGCCTTGATCCCGCCACGTACTGGTGGTACCGCGACCTGCGCCGGTACGGCACGGTCCCCCACGCCGGCTTCGGGCTCGGGTTCGACCGGTCCGTCGCCTACGTCACGGGGATGGCGAACATCCGGGATGTCATCCCGTTCCCGCGCACGCCGGCCAGCGCCGACTTCTAG
>JARLHH010000142.1 GCA_031292335.1 Candidatus Limnocylindrales bacterium
CGGTCCTCGCCCTCCAGCATCCCGAGCTCCAGCGCGCCGCCACAGCGCGAGCAGTAGTTGAGCGTCGCGGCGAGCCAGAGTGGCACGCCACGACCCGCCGCCGGGTCGAACGATTCCGGGGGCGGCGGCCCCGGGTCGGACGTGCGCAGGTCGGACAGCCCGTGGGGAGTCGCGGGCCGGCGCGTGCCGTGGCTCACGCGGTCACCACGATCCAGGCGGCCGCGACCAGGAGCACGTAGAGGATCACGCCGGCGAGGGTCCAGGCGAGCCGGAAGAGGCCCCGACCGCGATCCACCGGCATCCAGGCCCAGGCGGACCGCCAGATCCGGACGATCGCGTCCGCGTTGGCGACTGCCAGCAGCGGCGCCGCCACGACGACGCACAGCTTGACCAGCGGGCTCCCCAGCGCAGCGCCCATCTCGAGCGCCGTGATCGCCACCGTCCCGAGGACGAGGGCGGGCGCCGAGAGCAGGACGTAGTGCTTCTGCAGCGGCGTGGGTCGCGCCTCCGGGACGCTGCGGGGCGTTTCCGTCGCGCCGGCGGCGGCGGCCGGCGCCGCCTGGCGATCCAGCACCGGCATCCCCGGCTCGTGGCGGGCGTCATCCATGCCCGCGATTCTACGCGCCGTCCTCGGAACACCCCCGCCGGACGCCCTCGGAAGCCGGGCGCAGCCGCCTGCCGTGCCGTCGACGAAGTCGCTCGCGGCTTACTGTCCCTGTGCCTTCGTGAAGCCGTCCTCGCCGGCGTAGCGGCGAAGCTTCTCGACGTGGTTCCAGGATGGATACGCCACCGCCACCCGGCCGAGCAGGGCGCGGACGTCCGCGTCGGTGACCGCCGCTCCTTCGTGCGCCGCTACGAACCGACAACGGTAGTGGCGGACATGGTCGGTCGCGGTCGACGTTCCCGGGTAGGCCACGGTGCCGCGGCTCGAGATGAACAGGAGCCGGAACGCGTCTCCGACGAGCGTCTCCAACTTCGGGCCCATCATGAGGGGCAGGTCGTCCGACTCGATGAAGATGTCCGCGCCGACCAGCTCCTCCTCCATCGACGCGTACCGTTCCGGGCCGTAGGTCCAGCGTGGCCGCGGCCGGGCCTCCCCGGAGGGCCGCTCCGACCCGTGGCGGGGCGGCACGGTCGCCGGCTGGCGGCCCAGGTTCGCGATGATCGTGTTCGTGAAGCCGGTCGTGGAGGCTGCCCGCGCGACGTCGCCGCCCGTCTGACGGGCCAGGTCCTGGGTGACCGCGCGGCCCTCCTCCAGCGTCACGAGGACCGCGTCCTCGATCCGGTCCGCGGCGTCCGACTCGTCGAGATGGCGGAGCATCATCAGCGAGCTCAGGATCAGCGCGGTCGGGTTGATGACGTCCTTGCCGGCGTACTTCGGCGCCGAGCCGTGGACCGCCTCGAAGATCGCGACGTCGTCGCCGTAGTTGCCGGACGGCGCGAAGCCCAGCCCGCCCACCAGGCCCGACGCGAGGTCGCTGATGATGTCCCCGTTGAGGTTGGTCGTGACGATGATGTCGAACTGGGCCGGGTCCTTGGCCATCTGGTGGGCGACGTTGTCGATGATCAGGTGCTCGGCCACGATCTCCGGGTACTCGGCCGAAAGCTCCTCGAAGACCCGTTTGAAGAGGCCCTCGGTGAGCTTCATGATGTTCGCCTTGGTCGCGCAGGTCACCTTGCGGCGCCCCTCGCGGCGGGCCAGCTCGAACGCGTAGCGGATGATCTTCTCGCTGCCCTTGCGGGTGATGATCTTGAGGCACTGCGCGACGTCCGCCGTCTGCATGTGCTCGATGCCGGCGTACAGGTCCTCGATGTTCTCGCGGACGATGATCATGTCCACGCCCTCGCCCGCGTAGCGGGTGGGGACGCCGGGCAGCTCGCGCGCCGGCCGCACGTTGGCGTACGTCTCGAACAGCTTGCGGAGCGTGACGTTGGCGCTCTTCTCGCCGAAGCCGACCGGCGTCTCCAGGGGTCCCTTGAGGACGACACGCGTGCGCGCGATCGAGTCGCGGGTCGCCTGGGGCACGCCAGAGGTATCGCCCCGCTTGAAGACCTCGGCGCCGGCCTCGGCCGTCTCCCAGTCGATGGCGACGCCCGCCGCCGCGATGATCCGCTGCGCGGACCGGACCACTTCCGGGCCGACCCCGTCGCCCGGGATGACGGTGACACGATGGGGCTGGCCTGGCATCGGGACGGGTCTCCTGTGCGGAATCCTGACGGCGTCCGGCGCTCCGTCGGCGTCTTGCGGATTCTGCCCCATCGCCGGTCCGCGCGGGCACACCGGGAGCAAGGAAGCACGCGGCGCACTGCGTACAGATCGACCGTCGCGGACATGCGCGCTACCCGCATCGCCGCCGGAAGATTGGCCGCGGCCGAATTCCGGACCCCGAGGGCGCGGCAGGGCAGGGCGCGCGTGCTCGGCTACAGTCCGCGCATGCAGGTGCGAATCCTGGGTCCGCTCATCATTCGCGACGGCGAGGCGGAGATCCCCGCCGGTGGCCGCCTGCAGCGGCGCGTCCTGGCACGGCTGGCGATGGAGGCCGGGACGCCGGTCGCGACGGACGACCTCGAAGCGGCCGCCTGGGGCGACGACCCGCCGGCGGCGGCCCGGCACACGATCGCCACCCACGTCTTCCGTCTGCGCCGGCTGGGCCTGGAGATCACGACCGGCGACGACGCGTACGTCCTGCAGACCCCAACGGATGCCGGCGAGGTGGAGCGGCTGGCTGCCGAGAGCCGGCGCGCGCTCCAGGACGGCGATGCCACGCGTGCGATCTGCGCGCTTCGCGAGGCGCTGGCCCTCTGGCGAGGCCGGCCCCTGGCCGATCTCGACGACCTGCCCGAGGCGACGATCGTCTCGGCGCGCTTCGAAGAGCTGGCCGAGAGCCTCCACGAGGAGCTGCTGGCCCTGGAGCTCGACCATGGGCGGCCGGCCGAGCTGGTCGCCGAGGCGCGCCGGCTTGCCGCGGCGCAGCCCTACCGAGAGCGGCGCTGGGAGCTGTTGATGCTGGCCCTGTATCGAGCCGGCCGGCAGGCCGAGGCGCTCGACGCGTACGCCGAGTGCCGGCGGCGGCTGCTCGACGACCTGGGCCTCGATCCGGGCACGGCGCTCAGGAAGATGCAGCAGGCGGTGCTCGCCCAGGACCCTGCCCTCGAGCCACCGGTCCGGGCCCCGGAAAGCGCGGCGGCTGCAGCCAGACCGGCGCAGAGTGCCTCGGAGCCGGGACCGACCCTCGAGCCGTCCCGGATCCCCGGCACGTCCACCCGGCTGATCGGCCGGGCCACGGAACAGCGCGACCTGGCCGAGGTCTGGGATCGTGCCCGCCTCGCCACCGTGCTCGGCCCGCCGGGGGCCGGCAAGACCCGGCTCGCCCTGGAGCTTGCCCGAGCGGCGGAGCGGCCCGCCTGGTACGTCGCGCTGGAGCAGATCCCCGCCGCGCAGTCCGTGGCAGCCGCCATCCTCGACGTCGTCGCGCCGTCGTCGCGGGCGACCGATGCGTCCAGGGGAGTCCAGGCGGCCCTGGAGACGGTCAGCGGCCTGCTCGTCCTGGACGGGTGCGAAGGCCGACCCGTCGAGATCGCCCGGGAGGTGACCCAGCTGCTCGAGGCGTGTCCCCGCATCCGCGTGCTGGCGACGAGCCGCGAGCGGCTCGGGATCCTCGACGAGGCGCTCATCCCGCTCGGCCCGCTGGCCGCGGGTGACGCCATCGACCTGCTCGTCGATCGCGCGCGGCTGCTGGATCCCCGCTTCCGCCTCGGGCCTGCCGAGATGGCGGCTGCCGACCGGCTGTGCGCGCTGGTCGACCGCCTGCCGCTGGGTATCGAGCTCGTGGCGCGCCACCTCCAGATGCTGCGGATCGACGAGGTGGTCCGGCTTGTCGAGTCGGACCTGGGCCGCTGGGCAGGCAGGCCCGCGGGCGGTCGCGCCGGCCTGTGGGCGGCGCTCGACACCAGCGTCGAGCGGCTCGGCGGGCCGGAGCGGCAGGCGCTGCTGGCGCTCGCCGTGATGGTCACCGACGCGGACACTGCCCTGATCGAGGCGGTCGCGGGCTTCACGGCCGGGTCGGTTGACGCGTTCGAGGTCGTGGCCCGGCTCGTGGACGCGAGCCTGGTCCAGGTCCGCAGCGCGCCGGGGCCGACCCGCTACGAGCTGCTCCACACCGTGGCGGCACACACGCTCGAGGGCGCCGACCAGGCGGAGCTCGCGGCATCCTGGGCACGCTACGCGGATGCCGTCCTGGCCCGGGCGAACCAGCTCGCGGGCCAGCTCGCGACGACCGACCGGAGCGACACCCTGCGCCTGCTGGACCGGGAGGCGCCCCACATCCGGGCCGTCCTGGGCAGGCTCTGCGCGGCGCCGGTTGATCCCGCCGGCGTGGCCCGCGGACTGGAGACCGCGGTCGGCCTGACCGACTACTGGCTCGGCCGCCACCCTGCCGAGGGGCTCGACTGGCTGGGCCGGCTGATCCACGCGGCGGGGCCGGGGTCCGCGCCCACGCCCGCGCTTCGCGCCGCGGCGCTGCTCAGCCGGGGGCATCTCGCCTACTGGGTCACCGAATTCGCCCTCGGCGCCAGGCTGGTGGAGGAAGCCCAGGCGCTGTTCGCGTCGCTGGGCGACCCGCTCGGCGAGGGTCGGGCTTTGCGCCGTCGCGGCGCGATCGCGGCCGCGACCGACGACCTGGCGGCCGCCCGCGCCTTTCTGGAAGCCTCCCTCTCCAGGCTCGAGCGGGCCGGTGTGGAGCGGGAGACGGGCACGACCCTGCTCCACCTGGGCTCGCTCCTGGCGGACGAAGGCGTCGTGGACGCGGCCCGCCCGGCGCTGGAGCGCGCGCTGGCGATCGCAGTCGAAACTGGTGACCCGCTCGCGAACGGGCATGTCCTCGCCGCGCTGACGCTGGCGCACTGGAAGGCCGGCGATCTCGATGCGGCGATGCAGACGGGCAACGAGGCGCTCCTGATTTTCCGCGAGCTGGGCCACCGGCCAACCGAGGGGACCGTGGCGTATCGGCTCGCTGCCGTCGCCCGCGGGCTCGACCATCCGCGAGCTGCGCGCCGGTACGCGCAGCTCGCTGTCGATGCCGGCGAGCTGTCGAGCACCCGCACCACCGTCGCGCTGGGACATGTCAACCTCGCCCGCCTCGACCTCGACACCGGCGACCACGCAACCGCGGCGAGCCATCTCGCCCGAGCGCTCGAACTGGTCGATCCGGGCGCGGACCGATGGGTGCTCGTGGAGTGCCTCGAGGCAGTGGCCCGGCTGCTCGTCGCCTCGGGCCGGACGGGCTCCGGGCGCCTCCTCACCGCCGCGAGCCGCATCCGGGCCGAGATCCGCCAGCCGGTTGCCCCGACCGAGGTCAACGACCTCGAGTGGACGCTGGCGCGAGGAACGGCGGTCGACGGACCCGGCGCGCCGCCCGACGGCGATCCGCCACCGGAGCTCGACCCGGCTGCGGCGCACGCGCTGGCCCTGGGCCACGCCCGTGACGCGGCCCGCCCGGTCACGGCGGTTCCCCGGCAACGCCGCGCGAGAGGCTGACCTTCCTCCTTTCACGGCGCGGGACAAGCGCGGTCGGGAGCTGCCGCCGCGGCCGGGGACACCTCCGTCGGCCCTGCGAGCCGTCGCCATCGGCCTGCGATCGAGCGCGACGGACTTGCGATCGATCTGCGATCGGCATTCGCGACGATCCCTGGGTCCGAGCTCGATAGACCCAGGGAGAGCAGCAGCGATGTCGATCCGATCACACCCAGGTTCACGGGCCGCCCTGTCGCTGGCCCTGGTCGCGATCGTGGCGGCGGCCTGTTCCGGCGGAGGTTCGAGCACGCCGGCGGTCGCGGCCGCGGCCAGCAGCAGTGCCGAGTCGGCAGCCCCGGCTGCCTCCGCGGGAGACAGCGCTCCGGCAAGTGCCCAGCCCGCCGGCGGGGCATCGCAGTCGGCCCCCGCCAGCGCCGGGGCGGCGGGAGGCGCCGGTCAACCGGTCAAGGTGTGTGACCTGCTGCCGGTGGCAACCGTAGCCTCCATCACCGGCCAGTCGCTCAACCAGGCGACCGAGAGCGACACCCCGGCCCTCCAGAGCTACGGGTGCTATTACGGAGGCGCCGGCACGGCCGGCGTGACGGTGACCGTCGCCTACGATGCCGCCGGTACGTTCGACACCCTCATGCAGGCAGCCCTGGCCCTGGGTGGCGAGCAGGTCAGCGGGCTCGGCGACAAGGCATACCACGCCGTGCTCGGTGTGAATGCCCTGTTCGGCAACGTCGGCATCTTCGCGTCGACCGACCCTGCCGCGACCGCCCTGGAGCCGGACGACGCCGCAATCACCCTGATCAAGACGCTGCAGCCAAAGCTCTGATTGCGGGCGGCACCGGCCGTGCGATCGAGCGTGACCGACGTGCGATCGACCTGCGATCGGATGGATCCAAGGTGGCCATGACGCCCCCGGCGGGCGACCCAAACGCCTCGAGTCATCGGGAGAAACCCATGAAACGCTTCACGATCACCGCATCGACCAGCCTCGTCGCCATCGCGTTTGCCATCGCCGGGTGCGGGGGCAGCGCCGCGACCACCGCCCCGGCGGCGGTCAGCAGCAGCACTCAGTCGGCCGCTCCGGCGGCCTCCGCCGCGGCGAGCGCTTCGACCGACGGCCAGGCGGCAGGAGCCACATCGCAGGCAGGCGCCAGCAGCGGCGGGTCGGTGAACGACGGAATCGGTCACCCCGTCAGCGTGTGTGACCTGCTCCCCGTGGCCACCGTGGCGTCGGTTACCGGCGAGCCGCTCACCGTCGCCAAGGAGGACGACACGGCTGACTACAAGCTCTACTCGTGCTCCTACACGAGCGCGGATGGCACCTCGGGCGTGGACGTGAGCGTGCTGGCGCTCGACGCGGCCGCCGGCTTCGACAGCGGCATGCAGGCCGACTCGAGCGCCAAGCTGATCAGCGGGCTCGGCGACAAGGCGTTCGCCGGAATCCTCGGAGTGGAGGCGCTCTTCGGCAACGTCCAGATCACGGTGTCGGACCTGCAGTCGGTCGATGCCGCGGTCACCCTGATCAAGACCTTGCAACCGAAGCTCTGACCGCCGGCCACATCGATTCGGGGACAGATCCACTTCGCGACCCGGCAGGGCCGGGTGCCGTGTCTCCTCCCGGCGGCGCGGGCCACGAGCGCCGCGGTAGGCTTGTCGCGTGGAACCGGTCCGCGCCCGCGCTATGCTCCGGACCACGGCGATCGGCGCCGCGGCCCTCGCCGGCGCGACCGCAGTCGTTGCCCTTCTCCAGGATGTCCTCGGCGTCCCAAACCCGGCGGCCGTCTACATCCTGGCGGTGGCGGTCGCTGCGCTGGTGGGCGGGCGCGTGGCCGTGCTGCTGGCGGCTCTCGCCTCCTTTCTCCTGTATGACTTCTTCTTCGTCACCCCGCGCCTGGAGCTCACGGTCGCCGAACCCGGCGAATGGCTGAACCTCGTCCTCCTCCTCGCCGTCGGCCTGCTCGTGGGCCAGATGGCCGCTCTGCTCAGGATCCGCGAGGAGACGGCAGTGGCCCGCGAGCACGAGGCGCGAGCCCTCTTCTCGGTGAGCCGCGAGCTGGCGACCCGGCCGTCCACGGTGAAGGTCCTGCCGCGGATCGTCGAGATCGTCCGCCGAGAAGCCCGCCTCCCCAGGGCCTGGATCACCCTGGAGGACGGCGGGCCGCGCCACCGCCCCGTCGCCGACACGGACCCGGGTGCACCCGCCGTCGAGCCTCCCGGCTACCGGGTCCTCCGGCGCCGGCCCGGGGACGAACCCGCCGAGTGGGTGGCCGTCCACACCGGCAGGCTGCCCGCGGCCGAGCGCCGAAAGCCCGCAGGGGACGCGTACCGGGTCGGGATCGAGGCCGGCGGTCGGGCGCTCGGATCGCTCTGGGCGCTCCGGCGGCGCGAGGATGGTGGCCCCGGCGCCACGGAGACGCGCCTGCTCGCCGCCGTCGCCGACCAGGTGGGCCAGGCGTTGGAGCAGGACCGACTGGCCGCGGCAGCCCGGGACGCGGACATCGCGCGGGAGAGCGATGCCCTCAAGAGCGCACTCCTGGAGTCCGTCTCCCACGACCTGCGCACGCCGCTGGCCTCGATCCGGGCGGCGGCCGGCAGCCTGATCGACACGGAGGTGGAGCTCGGGACCGAGGACCGCCGGGCCACGGCGGTCATGATCGACCGGGAGGCCGACCACCTGAACCGGGTGGTCACCAACCTGCTGGACCTGAGCCGGGTGGAAGCCGGGGCGCTGCGCGTGGAGCGCGAGGTCTATGACCTCGGGGACCTCCTGGAGCCGACCCTGGAGCGCGCTCGCCGGCGACTCGCCCGCCACGAGCTGGAGGTGTCGCTCGGGAGCGTCCCGCCGGTGGAAGTCGACGCCGTGCTCCTGGACCAGGTGATGGCGAACCTTCTCGAGAACGCCGCCAAGTACACACCACCGGGGACGCGCGTCCGGGTGAGCGCACACGTGGCACCGCAGGCGCGGTTCGTGCGGATCACCGTGGAGGACTCGGGTCCGGGTGCGCCGGCCACCGCCTTGCCGCACCTCTTCGAGAAGTTCTACCAGGTCCCCGGGCGCTCGGCCGGCTCACGGAGTGGGACCGGGATCGGCCTGGCCGTTGTGCGCGGCCTGACCGAGGCGTTCGGGGGTCGCGTCGCCGCGCGGCGTTCGGAGCTTGGCGGCCTGGCGGTGGACGTCGACATCCCGGCGGCGCGGGAGGGCGACGAATGAGGAAACCCTCACGGTGAGCGGCCAGGCGCCCGGAGGCGCCGTTCCCATCCTCCTCGTCGAGGACGACGAGGCGACGCGAACGGCCCTGCGGCGCGATCTGAGCGCGCGCGGCTTCGACGTGGAGGAGGCGGCGGATGGGCGGAACGCGCTCCGGCGGTGGGAGGCCCGCCGGCCGGCGCTCGTCCTGCTGGACCTGGGGCTGCCCGACATGGATGGCGTGGTCGTCCTGCGCCGGATCCGGCGGGACGCGACCACGCCGGTCGTCATCCTCTCGGCGCGGGACGCCGAGGCGGCCAAGATCGAGGCCCTGGAGTCCGGCGCCGACGACTACGTGACGAAGCCCTTCTCGACGGGCGAGCTCCAGGCGCGGATCCGGGCCGTTCTGCGGCGCGCGTCGGGCCCGGCCGCGGACGCGGGCGGGCGCATCGCGGTGGGCGCGCTGGTCATGGACCCGCTGGCCCACCGGGTGACCATTCGCGGCGAGGTGGTTCCCCTGACCCCGCGCGAGTTCGAGATCCTCGCCGTCTTCCTCGCCCACCAGGGTCGCCTGGTCACCAGCGGACGGCTTCTGCGTGCGGTGTGGGGCCAGGCGTACCAGGGCGAGCACCACTACGTCCACGTCCACGTGAGCAAGCTGCGCCGCAAGATCGCCGCGGCCGATCCCGCCGGGGAGCTGCGCGACCTCGTGACCGCAGAGCCTGGCGTCGGCTACCGGGTCCGTGCCGCGGAAACGCCGCCCGGCTGAGGAGGCGACGCCCCCGGCTCGGCGGAGTTGAGCGCTTGTTGAGCGGCGCCGGCCCCGAGGCGCGGGTCGCCTCTTGGGTGCCGGGCCGACGATCGGTCCGTGAATCACGTGGATGGCGATGCGGCGGGTGCCGCGAGCCGTGCGTTGGAGCGGGAAGTCGCCCTCGTCGAGAGCGCCATCGAGATGGTGGCGAAAGGGCACGCGTCCCGGATGGAGCTCGGCGGCCTCTCCTTCGGTGACGCCCTCCTCGACCACGCCCGCCGAGTCGGCGCCGAGCGTCGGGTCCGGGTGACGCCGCGCTGGGGGCTCGGCGAGGAGGGCCTCGCCCTGGTCTTCGAGCCGGTCGCGGCGGAGCAGGGGGCGCCGGATGCCTGAGCGCCGCCTTCTCATCGTGGAGGACGACGAGCCGCTGCGGTCGATCGTGGCGCGCCACCTTCGGGCGCGCGGGTGGGTCGTGGTCGAGGCGGCGTCGGCCGAGGAGGCGACCCTGGCCCTGGCGGACGGCCCGCGCCCGTCGCTCGTCCTCCTGGACATCAACCTGCCGGGCGAGACCGGCTGGGACCTGCTCCGTCGCGGCGCCGTGGGCGGCCCCGGCGGCCCACCGGTCGTCGTCGTGACGGCGACAACCATCGGCCCGCGGCGGCTCCGCGAGTTCGGCGTCGCAGGCTACCTGCCCAAGCCATTCGCGCTCGAGACGCTCCTCGAGGTGAGCGAGCGGTTCGCTGCGCCTCCGGGCTCGGACCCGGACAAGCGGGTCCACCCGGACGGTGCACCCGAACCCACGTTGGAGGACGGTGGATGACCGATATCGTGATCCTGCTCATCGGCACGGGCTGCGGGCTGTTCTTCGCCGGCCTCCTGGTCCTCGTGGACCGGGTGCGCGGATGAACGTCCTCGACGTCGTGGCAGGCCTCGCCGCCGCATTCGTGTTCATCTACCTGCTGTGGGCGCTCCTGCGGCCCGAGGACTTCTAGCCGTGCCCGCCGCTGACCTCGTCACCCTGGTCATCTTCGCCGGCCTGGTCCTTCTGATCACGCCGATCCTGGGCGCCTACATCCACCGCGTGATGGAGGGCGAACGCACGGTCCTGAGCCCCGTCCTCCGCCCCGTGGAGCGCGCCATCTATCGCGTCTGCGGGATCGACGAGACGGCCGAGCAGGACTGGAAGGGCTACGCCGCCTCGGTCCTCGTGATGGCCGTCGTGGCCATCGTGGTCGGCTACGTGGTCCTGCGCCTGCAGAACGTGCTGCCGCTCAACCCGAACAGCGCGACCCCGCAGTCCCCGGACCTCGCGTTCAACACCTCGGTCAGCTTCGAGACGAACACGAACTGGCAGAACTACTCGGGCGAGACAGGGGCCAGCTACCTGAGCCAGATGCTCATCCTGGCCGTCCGCAACTTCACCTCGGCTGCCACCGGCATGGCCGTCGCGATCGCGCTCGTTCGCGGTCTCACCCGGCGGAGCGCGAAGACGCTCGGCAACTTCTGGGTCGACCTGACCCGCGGCATCCTCTACATCCTGCTGCCGATCTCGGTCGTCATCGCCGTCTTCTTCGTCTGGCAGGGCATGCCCCAGACGCTGAACGCGCCGGCCGCCGCGACCACGCTGCAGGGAACCCAGCAGACGATCGCGCTCGGCCCGATCGCCTCCCAGGAAGTCATCAAGGAGCTGGGCAACAATGGCGGCGGCTTCCTGAACGCGAACTCGGCCCACCCGTTCGAGAACCCGACGCCGCTGACCAACTTCGTTGAGATGCTCCTGATGTTCGCGGTGCCCTTCTCGCTCACCTACACGTTCGGGCGGTACGCGGGCAACCAGCGCCAGGGCTGGGCGATCTTCGGGGCGATGGCCGCGGTCTTCCTGGTCGGGGCCGTCGTCGCCATGCACAGCCAGGCCGGCGGCAACCCGCTCTTCCCGACCACCGTGAACCAGGCCCTGGGCAGCATGGAGGGCGTCGACACCCGGTTCGGATCGGGGATCGGGGCGTTGTTCGCGGCGATCACCACCAGCACGAGCACGGGCGCGATCAACTCCTGGCACGACAGCTTCCAGCCGATCGCCGGCCTGGTCCCGCTCTTCAACATCGAGCTCGGGGAGATCACACCCGGCGGAATCGGAGCTGGCCTGTACGGCATGCTCGTGATCGGCGCGATCCTGTCCGTCTTCATCGCCGGGCTGATGGTGGGCCGGACGCCCGAGTTCCTGGGCAAGAAGGTCGAGGCCTACGAGATGAAGATGTCGATGCTCGTCGTCCTGGTCCTGGGGGCGAGCATCCTCGGCTTCACGGCGCTGGCCACCGCCACGACCCAGGGCCAGGCGGGGCCGCTCAACGCCGGCCCCCACGGCTTCAGCGAGATTCTCTACGCCTACTCGAGCCAGACGGGCAACAACGGGTCGGCCTTCGGCGGCCTGAGCGGCAACACGCCCTTCTACAACATCACTGGCGCCTTCGCGATGCTCATCGGGCGCTACGGGATGATCATCCCGATCCTGGCCCTGGCCGGCTCCATGGCCGGCAAGCGGCGCGTGGCCGCGTCGCTCGGCACGTTCCCCACCACCGGCGTGCTGTTCAGCGTGCTCGTGGTGGGCGTGATCATCATCGTCGGCGCCCTGACGTTCTTTCCCGCGCTCGCGCTGGGACCGATCGTCGAGCAGCTCCTCCAGAACGCCGGGAAGGTCTTCTGAGCATGGCAATCCTCCAGTCCATCGACCTGTCGCGCGGCACGCGTCGCTTCCAGCGTTTCGGCCGCGGAGCCGCGGCACCCGCCGGCCGCGCCCCCGGTGGGGCCCCGGGCCCGCGCGGGATCTTCGACCCGGAGCTCATGCGGGCTGCGCTTCCCGAGTCGCTCCGCAAGCTCAACCCGAGGTTCCTGATCCGCAACCCCGTGATGTTCGTCGTGGAGATCACGGCCGTGCTCGTGACCCTCGTCGCGCTCGGCAACGGGACCGGGCTTCAGCCGACGAGCGGCGGCGGGGGCCTGGGATTCCAGGTCCAGATCGCCGCCTGGCTCTGGTTCACGGTGCTGTTCGCCACGTACGCGGAGGCGATCGCGGAGGCGCGTGGCCGGGCCCAGGCCGCCAGCCTGCGGCGAACCCGATCGGTCACGACGGCGCACCGGCGCATGGTCGACGGGACGCTGGAAGAGGTCGGCTCGTCCGAGCTGCGCCGCGACGACATCGTGGAGGTCCGCGAGGGCGAGGTGATCCCCGGCGACGGCGACGTGATCGAGGGCGTCGCGTTCGTGAACGAGTCCGCGATCACCGGCGAGTCGGCGCCGGTCCTCAAGGAGCCGGGCACGGACATCCGGAGCAGCGTGACCGGCGGCACGACGCTCACCAGCGACACCCTGGTCATCCGGATCACCGCCGACCCGGGCGAGACATTCCTGGACCGGATGATTGCCCTCGTCGAGGGCGCCAAGCGCCAGCGGACGCCCAACGAGATCGCCCTCGCGATCCTGCTCGCCGGCCTCACCATCGTCTTCCTGCTCGCGGTCGTGACCCTCCGGCCGTTCGGCGCGTATGCCGGCACGACCGTCAACACGGTGGCGCTCACGGCGTTGCTCGTCTGCCTGATCCCGACGACGATCGGCGGCCTGCTCTCCGCGATCGGCATCGCCGGCATGGACCGGGTGGCCCGCTTCAACGTCCTGGCCATGAGCGGCCGCGCCGTCGAGGCGTCGGGAGACGTCGACGTGATCCTCCTCGACAAGACCGGCACGATCACATACGGCAACCGGATGGCCGCCTCGATCACCGCCGCGCCAGGCGTCTCGGAAGCCGACGCCCTCGCGGCCGCGCTCGTCGCGTCGATCCGCGACGAGACGCCCGAGGGGCGCTCGATCGTCACCCTCGCCCGCGAGCGGCTGGCCGCTCTGAACGCGCCGGCCGGGACGCAGGACGAGCCCGGCTTCGCTGCCCTCGGAGCGACGATCGCCGAGGCGATCCCGTTCCGCGCCGAGACCCGCACCAGCGGCTCGAGGCTCGTCTCCGGCGGCCTCGTCCTCAAGGGCGCGGTGGACGCGATCGCGCGCGACCTCGACGGCTCGATGCCGGGCGAGATCCTCGAGGCCTCGGACCGCCTCGCGGACCTTGGCGCGACGCCCCTCGCGATCCGCTCAGACGGGCGTGTGGTGGGCCTCATCGAGCTCAAGGACACCGTCAAGGAGGGCCTCGTCGAGCGCTTCGCCGAGTTCCGCAGGATGGGGATCCGCACGGTGATGGTCACCGGCGACAACCCGCGCACCGCCGCCACCATCGCCCGCGAGGCGGGCGTGGACGACTTCATCGCCGAGGCCAAGCCCGAGGACAAGATCCGCTTCATCCGCGAGGAGCAGGCCGAGGGCCACCTGGTGGCGATGACCGGCGACGGCACGAACGACGCGCCGGCGCTCGCCCAGGCGGACGTGGGGTTGGCGATGAACAGCGGCACGTCGGCCGCCAAGGAGGCCGCCAACATGGTGGACCTCGACTCGGACCCGACCAAGCTGCTGGAGGTCATCGCGATCGGCAAGCAGCTGCTCATCACGCGGGGCTCGATCACCACGTTCTCGATCGCCAACGACGTGGCGAAGTACTTCGCGATCGTGCCGGCCATGTTCGTGAGCGTCTACCCGGAGCTCAACGCCCTGAACGTGATGGGCCTGGCCACCCCCCAGAGCGCGATCCTTTCGGCGGTGATCTTCAACGCCCTGATCATCGTGGCGCTCATCCCGCTCGCCCTGCGCGGCGTCAGCTTCCGGGCAGCGCCGGCGAGCGTGCTCCTCCAGCGCAACCTCCTCATCTACGGCCTCGGCGGGATCGTCGCCCCCTTCGTGGGAATCAAGGCGATCGACCTGCTGGTCACCACGCTCCATCTCGCATAGGAACCCGACTCGATGCGTACCTTCCTGCGTCACCAGCTCTACCCGGCGATCGCCCTGCTGCTGGCGCTCACCTTCATCACCGGCGTGGCCTACCCGGCCGTCGTCACCGCTATCGCCCAGGTGGCGTTCCCGAACCAGGCGAACGGGTCGATGATCGTTGTCGATGGGAAGACCGTCGGCTCCAGCCTCATCGGCCAGGCGTTCAGCGATCCGAAGTACCTCTGGGGTCGCCCGTCCGCGGCCGGCGTCACCGACGCCAACCCCGCCGGCTACGACGCGAACAACTCAGCCGGGTCCAACCTGGGCCCGACGAGCAAGGCCCTCATCGACCGGGTCACGGCGGCGGTGGACCAGCTGCGCGCCGCCAACGGCAACGCGCCCGTGCCCGTGGACCTGGTCACGACCTCGGCCTCCGGTTTGGACCCGGAGATCAGCCCGGCGGCGGCCGATTACCAGGTCGCCCGAATCGCCGCGGCCCGCGGCATCACCCAGGCCGCGGTCCGGGCGGTCATCGCGCGTCACACCCAGCTGCCGCTGCTGGGCTTCCTCGGCGAGCCCCGGGTGAACGTGCTTCTGGTCAACCTGGACCTGGACGGGCTCCTGGGATGAGCGAGCGCGACGCGCTGGACGTCCGCCCGACAGCCGAGGAGATGCTGGCGCGGATCGGGGAGTCCGAGGCCGCCGGACGGGGACGCCTGCGGGTCTACCTCGGCATGGCGCCGGGTGTGGGAAAGACCTACCGCATGCTGGAGGAGGCCCACCGGCGGGCGGGTCGCGGAACGGATGTGGTCGTCGCCTTCGTGGAGCCACACGGTCGCCCGAGCACGGCGGCGCTGCAGGCGGGCCTGGAGATCCTGCCGCGACAGCGAATCGAGTACCGCGGCATCGTCGTGGAGGAGATGGACGTCGAGGCCGTGCTCCGGCGCCATCCCACGGTTGCCCTCGTCGACGAGCTGGCCCACACGAACGCGCCGGGCTCGCCGTCCGAGAAGCGCTGGCAGGACGTCGAACGGATCCGGGACGCCGGCATCCATGTCGTCACCACGCTCAACGTCCAGCACCTGGAGTCGGTGGCCGACGCCGTCGAGACGATCACGGGAGCCCCGGTCCGCGAACGGCTCCCCGACGAGATCCTCGCCCTGGCGGACGAAATCGAGCTCGTCGACATGAGCCCGCACGCCCTGCGCCAGCGAATGCGCCACGGCAACGTGTACCCACCGGAGCGCGCCCAGGTCGCGCTGGACCGCTTCTTCACCGAGGCCAACCTGACCGCGCTGCGCGACCTTGCCCTCCGCTTCACCGCGCGGCGCGTGGAAGGGCAGCTGGCCGGACTCGTCACGAACGGAAGCCTCGGCGTCATGCCACGGACCTCCGATCGAGTCCTCGTCGTCGTGGATGGCTCCGCCGCGGGGTCGGCGGCCGTCCGTCGGGGCGCCGACCTGGCCGGCCTGCTCCACGCCGACCTGCTCGCGGCCGTCCCGGAACGGACCGCCAACACCACGAGCGAGGAGGACCGCGCAACCCGCGAGGTCGCCGACGACGCGGCCGACCTGGGAGCGGAGGTGGTCCGCGTGGAGGGCGACGACCTGGCCGCCGCGGTTGCCGCCCTCGCCCGGGCCCGCGGCGCGACGCACGTCGTGATCGCCCACCGGCCGCAGACCCGGTTCGAGCGGCTTCGCCGCGTCCCGCTCGCCGACGTGCTGATGGAGGCGCTGCCCGGCATGGAGCTGCACATAGTGGGCCCCGGCCGCCGCGGCTGAAACACCCCGCGCTGGGAGAGCCGGCGCGACTCCACCTGTGGCCGGGGGGTGGTAGCCTCGGGTGAGTGGCACCAATGTCGGAAGGCGAAGCCCGCATCCCTCTCCTCCTTGACGTCGACACCGGGATCGACGACAGCCTGGCGCTCCTCTACGCGTGCGCCTCGCCGGAGGCCGAGATCGTGGCCGTGACCTGCGTCGCCGGCAACGTCGATGCCCGGCAGGTGGCCGAGAACACGCGCGCCGTGCTGGAGCTGGCCGGCCGCCTGGACGTCGAGGTCGCCCTGGGGCGGGAGGCACCGCTCGCCCGGCCGCTCGTGACGACGCCCGAGACGCACGGACCGAGGGGCATCGGGTACGCCGTCCTGCCCCCGGCGATCCGGCCGCTCTCGGCGCGCTTCGGGCCGGACGTGATCGTGGAGGAGGCACGGCATCGTCCGGGCGAGCTGACGCTCGTGACGCTGGGCCCGCTGACGAACCTCGCGGTCGCCCTCCAGCACGAGCCCGCGCTGCCGACGCTCCTCCGGCGCTGGGTGATGATGGGCGGCAGCTACCGCTCGCCGGGCAACACGGCCCCCACCACCGAGTGGAACGTGAGCGTCGACCCGGAGGCCGCGGAGCGCTGCATTGCGGCGTTCGGACGGCCGGAGGCGACCGCCGCCCGCATCGCCGCCGGGCTCGCGCCGCTCCCGCTCGCGCTCGGGCTCGACGTCACCGAGCGTGCCAAGCTCCTGCCGCACCACCTGGCTGCGCTGGCGGCACGGGCAGGGTCATACGCGGACCCGGCACGTGATCCGGCTGCGGGGAGCGTCGCCTCGAATGCGATCGTCCGGTACGTCGACGATGCACTCCGCTTCTACATGGAGTTTCACTCCCGCTACGACGGCTTCTACGGCGCCTTCATCCACGATCCATTCGCGCTCGCGGCAGCGCTGGACCCAGCCCTGGTCCGGACCGAGGCGCTCCCCGTGGACGTGGAGCTGGGCGGGACGCTCACGACCGGCGAGACGGTCACGGACTGGCGCCGGGCCTGGGGGCGGCCGGCCACGCTCGACGTCGCGGTCGCGGGCGACGCGGCGACGTTCTTCGCGCGCTTCGTCGAGCGGGTCGGAGGGCTCGCCGAGCGGGTCGGCTGAAGGAAAGGCCGCGCACGCGCTCCACGAACCTGCCACTCTGGTCGCGCGCGGCACCCGAGCATCCGACCTGGCCGCGCTCCCGCTCCGGGACCAGACCTCGCCAAGGAGATCAGGAGAGATGAACGCCCTGAAGGGCTGGATCGCCGGCCAGTTCACGACCCGCGTGATCGTGCTGATCCCAGTCGCGATCGCGATCAACATCGTGCTCGGGTATACGGTCCAGACGATCCTCAAGCTGCCGATCTACCTCGATTCGATCGGCACGATCCTGGTGGGCGTGCTCGCCGGTCCCCTTGCCGGGGCGCTGACCGGGATCCTCTCGAACCTGATCTGGCAGTACGCGCCGGTGATCGGGGGAGGCACGATCGGTCCGTTCGCGATCACCGCCGGCGTGATCGGGCTGCTCGCCGGCGTGTGGGGCCAGCTGGCGGTCTACCGGTCGAGGCCCGCCTCCGGGACGCAGCTGATCGTGGCGGCGATCGCGGCGGGCGTGATCGCCATCGTCGTGGTCGTCCCGATCCTCAACAACCCCGCCTACACGGATCCGAACGTGGGTGGATATCCCAGCTGGGTGTACACCGCGGCAGCCGTCATCGCGGTGATCGTCGCGGTCGTCGTGGCCGGCTTCATCTACGTCCGGCGCGACCTCGCCGGCCTGTGGGTCGCCGTGGCCGGCGTGCTGACCGGCATCGTCGCCGCGTTCGTGTCGGCGCCGATCTCCGCGATCGCCTTCGGCGGCGTCACGGGCGGCGGGACCGACCTGCTCGTCGCGGCCCTGCGGCAGGGCGGGTCGGACGTCATCCACGCGTCGCTCGGCCAGGGCCTGTTCAGCGACCCGATCGACAAGACGATCACGAGCTTCGTCGTGTTCATCATCCTCAGCGGGCTCTCGCCGAGACTCCTCGCCCGGTTCCCGCTGGGCGAGCGGCTCACCGGGAACCGTGCCGCCTGACGACCCGTCCGGCTCGTCGATCGCCGATCCGGGGAGTACCGCCGCCCGCGTTGCCGTTAACGCCGTCGCCCGTCTCCCCGCCTACGTCCTCCGGGTTCCCAGCGGGCCGTACCGCTCGCTGAACCCGCTCACCAGGTTCGTCATCGCGATCGCGAGCGCCGCCGTCGCGTTCGGGGTGCGGGGCTGGACCGGCCCCCTGGCGGTGCTCGTCCTGACGGCGGCCCTCGCGCTGTATGCGGGGGTCGCGCGTTCGCTCCGCCGGTTCGTCCTCGCCACGATCCCGATCGTCGTTTCGATCCTGCTCGTCAACTCGTTCCTCTACCCGGGCGCGACGGACGTGGTCCTCCGCGTCGGCCCGCTCGCGGCCACCGGCACGGGCGTGACCGTGGCGCTCCAGGCGACCCTGCGCGTCGTCGCGTTCGCGCTCAGCGTTGCCCTGTTCAGCCTGACGACGGCGACCGACGACTTCCTGGCCGACCTCGAGCGGCGTGGCGCGGGCCGGCGGCTGACCTTCATCATCGGGTCCGCGATCGGCACGATCCCCGCCATGGCGTCCCGCGTGACGGAGATCGTCGAGGCGCAGCGAGCGCGCGGCCTCGACACCGAGGGATCCGTTCGGCGCCGGATCCGCGGAATCGTGCCGCTGGCCGGCCCGATGGTGTTCGGCGTCCTCTCGGAGGTCGAGGAGCGGACGGTCGCGCTCGAGGCGCGGGCGTTCTCCGCCCCGGCCCGGCGCACGGTCATGCGGGTGCTGCCGGACGACGGCGTGCAGCGCGCGCTGCGCTGGCTGGTGGGTCTCGGCTCGCTCATCCTCGTCGCCGCGTCGATCGCGGGCCGGTTCCCGCTGCCGTGATGCCGCCGCCATGACGCTGCGGCTGTCGGGCGTGACCTACCGCTATGCCGGCGCGCGTCGAAACGCGCTCGACGGTGTCGACCTGGAGCTGGCGCCGGGGAGCGTGATCGGTGTCGTCGGGCCGAACGAAGCGGGCAAGAGCACGCTCTGCCTCGTCGCGTCCGGGCTGGCGCCGGTCGTCGTCGCGGGCTCGCTCGGCGGGTCGGTCACGATCGACGGCCGCGAGACGGTCACGATGCGGCCGCACGAGCTGGCCCAGCGCTGCGGAATCCTTCTCCAGCGCCCGGAGGCCCAGCTCTCGGGAACGGCGGCGACGGTCTTCGAGGAGCTCGCGTTCGGCCCGCGGAACCTCGGACTTCCGCTGCTGTCGGTGGTCGAGCGGGTCGAGGCGAGCCTGGCGACGCTCGACATCGCCGCCCTCGCCGACCGCGACCCGACCCGCCTCTCCGGCGGCCAGGCGCAGCTCGTGGCGCTCGCCGCGATCCTCGCCCTGCGCCCCGCCTACCTCATCCTGGACGAGCCGACGAGCCAGCTCGACCCGCAGGGGACGCGGCTGGTGGGAGATGCGCTCCGTCGCCTCGCCGCGGAGAATCGGAGCGCGATCCTCGTCGTGGAGCACAAGACGGCCCTCCTCGACCGGCTCGCCGACCGTGTCGTTCTCATCGACGAAGGCCGGATCGTCCGCGGTGGCCCGACCGTCGAGGTGCTCGACGACCCGGCGCTCGCCGGCCACGGCGTGGAACCGCCGCCCCGTGTGCGCGTCCAGGCGGCCCTTGCGGCGGCCGGTCTCGACGACATCGGCGTCACCGACCAGCTCCTGGCGGAGCTCGCCTCGTGATCGCGGTCGCAGTCGAGAGCGTCGCGTACACCTACCCCGGCGGGGTCCGGGCGCTCGACGGGATCGACCTCGTGGTCGCGCCGGGCGAGACGCTGGCGATCATCGGCCAGAACGGGAGCGGGAAGTCCACCCTCGTCCGCCAGCTCAACGGGCTGCTCCGGCCGAGCGAGGGACGCATCCTGCTCGACGGCTCCGAGGTCGGACGGCGCCACGTCGCCGAGCTGGCACGCCTCGTCGGCCTTGCCTTCCAGGACCCCGACCGCCAGATCTTCGCCGGCACCGCGCGTGCCGAGGTCGCCTTCGGGCCGCGGAACCTGGGGCTGCGGGGTTCCGAGCTGGACCGACGAGTCGCGGAGGCGCTTGACAGCGTCGGGCTTGCCGCCTTCGCCGGGGAGAACCCGTACGACCTGGGCTACTCGCGCAGGAAGCTCCTGGCCATCGCGTCCGTCCTGGCGATGAGCACGCCGATCGTCGTCCTCGACGAGCCGACCACGGGGCAGGATCTCCGGGGTGTCGCCCGGATTCGGTCGATCGTGGCGGCGCTGGCCGCGGGGGGCCGGACCGTGATCACGATCAGCCACGACATGCGCTTCGTCGCCGAGACGTTCGGCCGGGTCGTGGTCATGCGCGCGGGCCGCGTCGTCCTGGACGGCACGCCTGCCGAC
>JARLHH010000143.1 GCA_031292335.1 Candidatus Limnocylindrales bacterium
AGCTGGTCCTGGGCATTCTTGAGGGTGGTCTGGGCCTGGCTCAGCTGCAGGTTCGCCGACGCGGTGGAGATCGGGGCGCTCTGCTGCGCCTGCGCGAGCGACTGCTGGGCCTGCTGGATCGAGAGGGCCGCCGCGGCCCGGTCGGTCGCGGAGAGTCCGCCCTTGTCGGTCGCGAGCCTGGCCTTGGCCACGGCGAGATTCGCCTGGGCGATCGCGAGCGTCGCGTTGACTGAGCTCGGGTCGGCAGCCGCGAGAACCTGCCCCTTCTTGACGCTCTGGCCGACGGTCGCCGTGACCGACTTCACGAGCCACGTGCTGCTCCCGCCCGCGCTCGAGGAGGAACTGGAGGAGCTGGAGGCCACGAGTGCGGGCTGGCTGCCGAACGCGAGGCCGTAGATCGAGCTGGGGGCGATGTTCCCGGTCGCGACCGACTGGGCAAGGACGTTCTCCTGCGTGGCCGTCGCGGTCAGGTACTGGGTGCTCGAGGACGAGCCGAAGCTGGGCCCGATCACGGCAACCGCGATGGCGCCGACCCCGATGACGATGAGGCCGATCACGGCCAGGAGGCGAAGCTTCATGCGGATCCCTCTGCTGGGGCAAACCGGCGGAGCCGGGGCGGCGCGGCCGGTGGGGCCGGGACAGGACCTGGACGTCGGAACAACGTCGTCAGGTGTATTGCTCGTCCCTGAAAGAGACCTGAAGCCCGGATCAGGCCAGCAACGGCTCGACGGAAGGGGTCCAGGCGACGCGCTGATCGGCCGTGATCGCGAGCGCGCCGTAGCCGGCGTGCGTCGTGACCCAGGCCGGGCCGGTCGGGCCCATCGCAAAGGCGGTCGTCGCGTAGACGTCCGCCCATGTCAGACTGGGCCCCACCACGGTGACGCTGCGCAGGCCGGTGGGCGCCAGGCCCGTCCGCGGGTCGCGGATGTGCTCGCCCCGCTCGTACGTGCCGGAGGTGGCGACCGCGAGATCGCGCACGGCGAGCACCCGCGCGACGGCGTCGGCGCGGTCCGGGTGGCGAATCCCCACCCGCCAGGGTCGGCCGCGCTCCGGCTCGCCGCGGGCGATCACGTCGCCCCCGCAGTTGCAGGCATAGTTGCGCGCCCCCGCCTCGTCGAGGAGGAGCGCCGCCTCCTCCACGGCCCAGCCCTTGACCAGCCCGGACGGATCCAGGCGGCCGTCCGAGCGATGGCCGCGCGCGTCGAACCAGCCGCCCGTGGTTCGGTGAAGGTCGTCGCACATGCCCAGGACGAACCGCACCTCCGGCGAAGCGTCGGCCTCCGCCAGCGCGCCGCGGGCGATCTGGCTGATCTCGCTGTCGGGTCGATAGGTGCTGAAGCAGGCCTCGATCTCCTCGAGCCGGGCGAGCATCGCATCGACGACCGACTCCCGGATCTCGGGGTCGCGGACGTCGATGCTGATCACGGTACCCATGACCGGCGCCACGCGGTGGGGTCCACGGGACCTAGCCATGCGCCGCCTGGTCCAGGGCGGCCTGCAGGGATTGCGCATAGGCATCGCTGGTGTACGTGGCGCCGGAGATCAGGTCGATCTGCGCGCTCTGGGCGGTCAGGGCCTCGCTCTGGAGCATCGGTCCGACGATGCCGCTGATGTACGCGGATCGCTGGCGATCGGAGGGCAGCTGAAGCGCCGTGACGTTCGTGATCTTCCCGTTCGCGATGGTGACCTGGACCTGCACCGGCCCGAACTGGGTCTGGACCACGGGCCCGGTCACCGTACCGTTCGCGAGAGCAGTGCCGCCGGACCGCGAGGCCGCGGCAGCGCTGGCGGCCGGTGTCGGGGTCGCCGCGGATGCCGCGCTGGTGGCCGGCGTCGGGGTCGCCCCCTGCGGTGCCGGGTTGGCGTCCGATGTTGGCGGGGACGCGGCTCCGCCCGCGGCCGTGGCCGCTCCGCCGGCCGACGTGACGACCGGCGCGACGAGCGCGACGTTCCTCCCCGCCGTGAGCGTCCCGGTGTCGGGCGTCTTGAACGAGAAGAGCAGGATGAGGGCGAGGGTGGTCAGGGTCAGGGCGACGGCGCCGCGTCTCGGCATGGTTGTCTCTCCGGATCAGTATGCGAAGCGTTCGAGATGGACCTGCGACGCCGGCACCGCCAGCGCCTTCAGGCTCGCCCGCACCGACTCCATGAGCGGGGTGGGGCCGCAGAGGTAGACGTCCCGGTTGCGCACGTCGGGGACGAGGGCGCGAAGGCCGTCGGCGTCGAGCGGGTCACGGGGCATTGCCCGGGTTCCACGCCGGCCCACCAGGTAGTGGACCGTCGCGCCGCGGTGCGCCGCGAGCGCGTCCAGCTCGTCGCGGAATACGAGGTCCGACTCCCGGCTGGCCCGGTAGATGAGCGTGAGGTCGCCCGGCCGGCCCGGGAGCGACTCCAGGAGCGCCCGGAGCGGCGTGATGCCGATCCCGCCCGCGACGAGGAGGACGCGCTGGCGGGTGCGCCGCGCCCCGGTAAGGGTCCCATATGGCCCCTCGAGCGCGACGCGGGTCCCCGGCTTCAAGGCCTGGAGCCGCGCCGTCCAGTCGCCCAGCTCCTTGATCGTGAACCGGAGCGACCGGCCGTTCGGGGCGGCCGACAGGGAGAAGGGGTGGGCGCGCCACCAGTCGTCGCGGGTGAGAAGGCGCAGGTTGAAGTACTGGCCGCTTCGGGCGGCGAGGCGGTCCAGGGCGCGCCCGGTCACATAGACCGAGATCACGCCCGGCGCTTCCGTGACCACGCTCCCGATCCGGGGCCGGTGGCGCAGCGTGATCCGGATCGGCTGGCCGAACCGGAAGACCAGCACCATCGCGACCGCGATCACGAGCAGAGACGTCCAGTAGATCCTGGCCACGGGGTCGTTGATGAAGTCGCTGCCCACGACCAGCTGGTGGGCGAACGCGAGCGCGATACCCAGGTACGCGTAGAGGTGGATGCCGTACCACGTCTCGTACGAGAGCCGCCGCCGGGCCGCGCGGACCGAGGTGACCGCGACGGCCGCGAAGCAAGCCATGCTGGCGGCGGCCATCAGCACGAAGGGATACGTCCCGAGCAGGGTGGTGGTCTCGTCGAGGAGGCTTCGCCCATCGGCCATCGACCAGCCGATCGTCGTGAAGACCACGTGCCCGGCGAGCAGCCAGACCGTGCCGAACCCGAGCCAGCGGTGCGCCCACGCCAGGCGGTCCATGCCGAAGACCTGGTCGAGCCACGGGCTCCGCGACATGAGGATCAGCTGGATGAGCGCGAGGTAGGTGCCGACGAGCGCGGTGACCTGACCCGCCGCGGTGAGGATCGCGCCCGGGCTCGTCAGCGCCGATGCGCCACCGTGTCGGATCCACATCGCGACGATGAGCGCGCCGTTGGCCACCAGCAGGGCGACGACGTCGGAGGCGCGGACAGGCCAGACGCGCGGAAGCGGAACGCGGATGGGTCGCGCGGCTGCTGGTCGTGAGGTGGTCTGCACGAAGGCGGTTCCCGGATGCGGTGGCGACCCCACCGCGAGGCCGCTCGAGGGCGCCATCCTCCGGGGCCGGGCTGAAGCGCGTCTGAAAGGAACTGCCTCGGAGGCGCCAGCCTCGCGGCCGCGAGCCGGACGTCCTGTCCCGGGAAGGCGGCGGGCGACGACCCTAGCTGGCGGTGCGGGCCGGCGCGCGGCGCGCCGGCGGCTTGAGGGCCTTGATGGCTTCCTCGATGTCGCGCGTGATCCCCTCGCTCCCCGCGGACGACTTCGCGGACCGCAGGCTCGCGAGCGCGACGTCGCGCGTCTCGGCATCCACGGCGGTCTCGGCGTCGACGGCCTTGCGGATGACGCGCACGGCGAACGCGCCGAGGGCCGGGTCGGCGAGCCACGGGCTCACGCACTTGATGGCGGCCTCACCGTGAGCGGCAATCGCGTCGCGAAGCTCGATTCGGCGATCCGGCGCGGCTTCTTCCGCGGCCTGGAGCAGCGACTCGAGGGATTGATCTTCCGACTTCATCGACAGACTCTCCATCCAATGGACCGTCTCGCCGAATGACGGAACATCCACGGCGGGTGTCAGGACGCGGGTGTCCGGACGCGTGGGAGGCGGCGCGGTGCTACCAGCCTACCGCTTCTGAGTCCGCTCCGTGAGGCGGAGCGGGTTTCGGAAGCTGGTGCGGGGATCGCGGCGCAAGGAACGTTCCAGGCCGTGGCGTCTGTGGCCATCAGAAACCGGGAAGTGGAGCGGGAGACGGGGTTCGAACCCGCGACATGCAGCTTGGAAGGCTGCCGCTCTGCCAGCTGAGCTACTCCCGCCCGCGAGGTCTCGGCGCCGTGGCAGAAAGCGTAGCACGGCCCCGAGCACGAATGCCGGCACGCGGACAGAATGCGCCAGCATCCACGCGGACTCTCGCATTCGACCGAGCGTCCGGCCGCACGCAGACGAGGCAGCGGGCCATGAGCAAGACCATCGTGTTCATCCATGGCGCGTGGGTGACGCCTGCGTGCTGGGAGCCCTTCCGCGGCTACTTCGAGGAACGCGGGTACGAGTGCATCGCGCCCGCCTGGCCGGGCAAGGATCGGCCGCTGGACGAGATCCGGGCCGACCCGTCCCCACTGCTCGGCGTCGGCCTGGCCGAGATCACCGACCGCTACGCGCAGGTCGTGCGCGCGCTCCCGGAGCCGCCGATCCTGGTCGGCCACTCCTTCGGCGGGCTGATCGTCCAGGTCCTGCTCGATCGCGGGCTCGGCGCATCCGGCGTCGCCATCGATCCGGCCCCGCCGAAGGGAGTGTTCGCCTTCGAGCCGTCGGCGGTCCGCTCGCTCGGATCGGTGCTCCTCACGTGGCGGGGCTGGCGCAAGGTGGTCCGCTGGTCGTACGCGAACTTCCGCTACGCCTTCGTGCACACGCTCGCGGAGCACGAGGCGCGAGCGGCCTATGACAACCACGTGACTCCCGAGACGGGCCGTGTCTTCTTCCAGGGTGCGCTGGCCGGGTTCAGCCGCCACAGCCCGGCAGCCGTCAACTTCCGGAACGGGGAGCGTGCGCCGCTCCTCATCCTGGCTGGTGCCGAGGACCGCATCGTGCCGGCCTCCGTGGTGGGCCGAAACTACCGGAAGTACGCCGGATCATCCGCGGTCACCGACTTCCATGAGTTCCCCGGTCGGACGCACTGGATCATCGCCCAGGACGGCTGGCAGGAGGTCGCCGGGTTCACCCAGCGATGGATCGAGGGGCACACTCCGCACGTCATGGCGCCTGACTGAGGGCCGTGCCGGTGCGGCATCCCGCCAGTTGCCGGAGTGTTACTGCTCGCACAGGCAGGGCCCACAGCGTCCGCCGGCCGGCGTCGCCACGACCGCCGGAGACGGGTCGGCGGGCTGCTCGAGCACGGTCCGAGGCGCCAGGGTCGTGTCGAGCGGGCCAGAACTCGTCGGCTGGTCATGAGCGCAGGGCACTACGCGCAGGCCAATCCCTGAATGAACACTCCCGCAACTACCGTGCGCTCCAAAGAGCGGCGGCGCGGTCCCGTCGCCGGCCCGGGCATCCGGCCCGTGCGGTGAGGAAGCGCAGGTCGGCCCGCTGGCTGGATCGACCCACGGGCCGGTTCGTCTCGTCGATGGCCCCGCCCGAGCGCCTGCCTACGGCGCGGGAGTGTGGTCGTTGCCGGCGCACGAGCTCGGCGACCAGAGACCGCGCAGGGCGGACCGGGCCGCTGCCTCGGCTGCCGCGAGGCGGCTGGCGTAGATCGAGGGCACGCCCTCGTAGATGTAGTGGATGCCGTAACCGCCGCGGATCATCCGCTCCGCGAAGAGCGTGCCGTCCGCGAGCCAGACGTGGGCGAGCAGGCGCCCATACCGGTCGCGCGTCGCCTGCGTCGGGTCCGCCTGCAACCGGATCGCGCTGCCGACGGGCAGCAGCAGCTTCGCCTCGGAGCTGGCCCGCACAGCAAAGCACTCGACCGGCGTGCCCGGCTTGACCGATTCCGGGGTGTCGAGACCGATCACGCGCACGGTGTCGGTCCGGCCGGAGATGATGACCTTGAGCGTGTCGCCGTCCACGACGCGTGCCACCCGCGCGACCACGGCCGGCGGGGGTGACTTCGCGCGGCCCGACGCCACGGGCGCGGCCGACACCACCGGCAGGGCCGACGCCACCGGCGCGGAGCCGCCGACCGCGCGCGGCGTCCCCTGCGGTCCCATGGTCCCGGCCTGATCGCCGCAGGCCACCAGCGCCGCGACGGCCGCGACGAGCAGGACGAGAGAGGCGAGGCGGCGGACCATGGCGTCGATTGTGATCGCCGCGGCGACGGCTCGATTGGCACGCCCGACCGAACGGATGTCGGCCGGGCACCATGTGCAGCCCCGACCGGGCGGACGCGGACCCGGCGCCCGGCGTGGCGTTACGCTTGGCCCATGTGCCGCAGCATCCGCCCGCTCCGGGTCGCGGAGCCACCCACGACCGACGGCGACGTCCGCGCCGCCGCCCTCCAGTACGTCCGCAAAGTGAGCGGCTCGCGCACGCCTCCCCGGCGCAGCGCGAGCGCGTTCGAGGCCGCGATCGCCGACGTGGCCGCTGCCACGACCCGCCTCCTCGAGGCACTGGGAACCCCTCCCGTCGCCGGCGAGGCGACGCCGCCGGCACTCTGGCCGCGAACGGGCAGCCTCCGCGCCCGTTCTCGCCGCGAGCTCGCCGCGGCGCCGGCGCCCGAGCCCGGCCCGTGACCGACGACGCGGCGCGCCGTCAATGGGCGGCCGTGGCGGAGCGGTATGGCGCGGGCTGGACGCAGGCAGGCGCGCCCGACCTCGCCCGGCTGGTGGCCGCGGTCCAGGCCGCCCCGACCGATCGGGCCCTGGACGTCGGGACGGGCGGCGGCCATGCCGCCCTGGCGCTGGCACCCTCGGTCGCATCCGTGGATGCCATCGACCCGACCCCGGAGATGCTCGCGGTGGCGGGCCGCCTCGCCGCGGAACGCGGCATCGCGAACATCACGTTCACGCGGGCGGCGGCTGACACGCTCCCCTTCCCCGACGCCAGCTTCGACGTGGCGATCACGCGCTTCTCGGTCCATCACTGGCCACTGCCCGGGCCCGCGTTCCATGAGATGGGCCGCGTGCTGCGACCGGGTGGGCGGCTGGGCATCGTGGACCAGATCGCACCGGAGGACGGACCGCTCGACACGTTCCTCAACGCGGTGGAGCTGCTGCGGGATCCGTCGCACGCCCGATCGCTCCGCGCGTCCGAGTGGCTCGCACTGCTGGACGAGGCAGGGTTCGCGGGCCGCGTGGAGCG
>JARLHH010000144.1 GCA_031292335.1 Candidatus Limnocylindrales bacterium
GATCGCCGCGGTGACCAGCCAGAATCCCGGCGCCTCGTTGCGCGCAAAGGCCGACCCGGCCTCGCTCATGCCGAAGATCCCGGCGAACGCGCCGATGCCCGCCAGCACCACCGTGATCCCGGTCAGCCGCTTCATGATCAGCGACAGGTTGTTGTTGACGGTCGAGAGATACACGTCGAGCGCCCCGGAGACGAGCTCGCGGTAGGAGTCGTACTCGTCGGCCAGGTGGACCGCGTGGTCGTAGACGTCGCGGAAGTAGATGACGTTGTCCGGCGCGATGAGCGGCAGGGTGCGGTTCGTCAGCTGGTTGAAGATCTCGCGCTGGGGCGCCATGACGTGGCGGATCTCGACCAGCGACCGCTTGAGCGCGAAGAGCCGCTCCAGCGTGGCGCGTCCCGGCGCGTCGACGATGCGGTCCTCCAGGTCGTCGATCTCGTCCTCCAGCCGATCGAAGACCGGGAAGTAGGCGTCCACGAGCGCGTCCAGGAGCGCCCACAGGAGGAAGTCCGCCCCGTGTTCCAGCAGCGGGCCGGCGCCCTCGCGAAGGTGCGGGGCCGTCCACGGATCCCAGGTCGCCGGGTGCGCGGTCAGCAGGAAGTTCCGCCCCAGCACGAAGTCGATCTCGTCGGCCTGGACCTCGCGGTCGTAGACGATGGCAAACGCCACCAGGTGGACGTGCTCGCCGGTCAGCTCCAGCTTCGGACGCTGGTTCTGCTCCTCGATGTCCTCGGCCACCAGCGGGTGCAGCCCCAGCTCGCGGGCGACTGCCCGGGTCAGCTCCGGCGAGGGGTCGGTCAGGTCGACCCAGCTGCGTGACGCCGCGTCCGCGACGACGGCCTGGAGGGCGTCGAGGCCAGCGAGCGACCGGGAGCCGTCGGGGCGCCACGCCTCGATCCTGAGCCCGACCGCGGCCTCGGTCCCGATCCCGTCAGACGAGGGTGACGGGATCGCGCTCGGCGCCGTCGCCTCCATCGGCCCCGTCGGTGTCATCCCCGCCTCCTCCGGCCTCCGCGGGCCCCGATGCGCCCGCCTCGGCGGAGAGCATACGCGGCCGCTCGCCGAGCACGATCGCAGCCGGCACCGCCGCGGCCGTCACCCCGGCCGCGACCAGGAACAGCACGACCATCGTCTCGGACGCCTTGCGGGCCGCCCACGCCTCCAGGGCATTGACGACGAGCGGGTCGTGGAGCGAGCGGGTCGCCAGCGCCGCCGGGACGATCGCCTTGTAGGCCGTGGGTGACGCGTAGACGTCGGCCGAAAACCGGCTGATCGCCGTGGAGCCGTAGGCCGTCAGGACGGCCAGCCCGACCGCCATCCCGATCATCCGCGCGACCGTGACGGTCGCGCTCGCCGCCCCGAACCGGCGCCGACCAACCGCTTCCACGGCCGCCGTCGAACGCGGCGTGACGGTCAGGCCGAAGCCGAGGCCGAACAGGCCGCCCCCGGCCGCGACCGCCCCGAGGTCGACGTCCGCCGTCCAGGTGCCCATCCAGGCCAGGCCCGCGATCGACGCGCCGAGCCCGACCAGGGTCACCGCGCGCAGCGAGACGCGGCGGACCAGCCAGCCCGACGCGAGGGCGCCGACGGCCGTCGCGAAGGCCAGCGCACCCAGCGCCACGCGCTGCTGGTCCGGACCGCCGTACAGGACCCGGTCCACGAAGACGGCCGCGCCCACGATCGCCGTGGCGAAGCCGTACCCGGTCAGGAGCGAGATCAGGGCGGCGGAGCTGAACACGCGGTTCGTGAAGAGCCGCGGATCGAGGAACGGGTCCGGCCGCCGGAGCCCGTGGAGCACGGCCGCGATGGCGGAGGCGATGCCGATCGCGATCAGGCCGACCGACAGCACGATGGGGTCGACCCCGAACGCCTCACCCGTGCCGCCCGTCTCGCCGAGGAGCGTGACGCCCAGGAGGAGCGCCCCGGTCGCGAGCGTGAACAGGAGCGCCCCGGCCAGGTCGAGGCGAGCCCGCGTCCGGGGCGTGTCCCAGCCCGCCGTGGCCGCCCAGCCAAGCGCGAGCGCCGCGATCCCGATGGGGACGTTGACGTAGAAGACCCACCGCCAGGCCGGGGCAACAAGCCCGGGCAGCGGCCCGCCGAGGATCCCGAAGCGGGCGAGCGCCGCCTCCGGCCGGAAGGCCCCGAGGATTGCCGCGCCAAGGAAGGGGCCTGCCGCCATGCCCAGGAAGGTGAGCGCCCCGATGATCCCCAGCGCCCGGGGGCGGGCATGTCCCTCGTACAGGTGCGAGGCCGCGGCGGTGGCGACCGGCACGAGCGCACCGCCGCCGAGCGCCTGCACGATGCGCCCCACGATCAGCCCGTCGAGCGTCCCGGCGCTGCCGGCGAGCAGCGATCCCAGCGTGAAGAGGACGAGCGCGCCGAGGAACAGGCGCCGGGCGCCCCACAGGTCGGCCAGCCGGCCGGCGAGCGGCATCGTTGCCACGTAGACCAGGAGGTAGGCGTTGATGATCCAGCTGGCGTGGCGGAGGTCGGTCCACGAGCCCAGGTTTGCGATGATGGCCGGCAACGCCACGGCCGTGATCATCAGCTCGAGGCCGGCCAGGAAGACGCCGGCCGCCAGCACGGCGAGCAGGACGACTGCGGCCCGGCGGTCCATGCTTGGAGTGTAGGGGAGGGCTCGCAGCACCGATGCCGGCCGGCCTGGAGATCGAGCGAAAGTACCTGCTGTCCGGCGCGCCGTCCGACGCGGAGCTGGCGGACCTCGGCGCGCAGCCGCACCGGATCGAGCAGGTCTACCTCCGCTCCGAGGGCGACTGGGTCCGCCGGATCCGGAAGATCGACGCGGCCGGGCGGACCCGCTACGTGGCGACGCGAAAGCGCGAGATCGCCGGGATCACGAGGGAGGAGCACGAGGAGGAGCTGGACGCGGCCGCCTACGACCGGATCCTCCGTGCGGATGCAGACCCGGCCCGCCGGGCGGTGCGCAAGGTGCGCCACGCCTTCCCGTTCGCCGGCCACGTGCTGGAGCTGGACGTCTTCATCGAGCCGCCCGGCCTCGTCCTGCTCGAGGTGGAGCTGGAGGACGCGTCCGAGCTGCCGGCGCTGCCGCCCGTGATCCAGGCCCTCCTGGTCCGCGAGGTCAGCCTCGAGAGTGCCTACATGAACCACGCGATCGCCCTGCGACCGCCGCCGACGGCCGAAGTGCCGCTTGACGACGAGCGTCGCGGCAGGGCACGCTCCGCGCCATGAACGACGTGGACCCCGATCGCGACGACGAGCTGGACCTGCCGCCCGCCGAGGCAGAGCGCGACCGGCGTCGGGATCACGACCTCCGCGCGGCGGAGCGCGAGGGGATGCGCACCGGGCTGGCGAAGCAGTTCAAGCAGGTGCTCGATGCCCAGCTGAAGCGCGCCCGCGAGGCGGAGGACGAGCTGCTCGCCGACGAGCGTCGAACGCGCGAGCCGAAGGGCTCGCACCGCGCGCGCCGCGGCGCCGGGCACCCACCCGAGTGACCCCGTCCGTCGCTGGTGGCGACGGACCATTCCCCCACCTGGACCCATCGCGCCTCGTCGCATCCGCAGCCGCCTGCTCCCGGACGTGAGCCAGCCCTGGGACGCGTCCGCGCGGGTCGCCGTTGACTCGCGGCGCAACCTTATGCAAGAATATACGCATGACGTGGAGTGTTCTGAGCGGATCTGCCACAGGCGCGGCCCTGCGCGACCTTGCGCCCCAGCGGCGGCAGCGAATCCGCTCGATCGTCGAGTCGCGCGGCGCCGCGCGTCTCGATGAGCTGAGCACGATCCTCGGCGTCTCGCAGGCGACCGTTCGGCGCGATCTGGACGAGCTGGCGGCGGATGGCGCGGTTCGGCGCGTCCACGGGGGCGCCGTCGCGATCGGCGAACGCCCGAGCGAACCCCACTTCGACGTCAAGGCCGTCGAGGCCGCCGCCGAGAAGGAACGCATCGCGGCCCGCGCGCTGGAGCTGCTCGCCCCGGATGACACGGTCTACCTCGACAGCGGGACGACCGTGCTCGCCGTCGCCCGGATGCTCCGGGGGTGGGATCGCCTCACGGCGGTCACGAACAGCCTCCCGGCCGCGACGGAGCTGGCCGGCCGGGGTCCGCGCCTCATCGTCGTCGGGGGGGAGTTCCGGGAGCGGAGCCAGGCCTTCGTGGGCCCGCTGACGCACCCCCTCCTGGAGAGCATCCACGTCGACCGGGCCTTCATGGGCACGTACGCCCTGTCGCTCGAGGAGGGAATGACGACCACCGACCCGGCAGAGGGTTCCACGAAGGAGCTCGCGATGTCGCGAGCCCGCGAGGTGATCCTGCTGGCCGACAGCCGAAAGTTCGGGACCAGCTCGCTCGTCGGCGCCGGACGGCTCGACGCCATCGACATCCTCGTGACCGACGACGGGATGGATGCGGGCGCCGTCCGTGACCTCGAACAGCGGGGCATCAGGGTGATCAAGGCATGAGCGCCACCGCGACCCGATCGGGCCAAGCGGCCGGCGCGGAATCGGAGGTTTCCATGACCACGGCGGCCGCCTTTCTGAGCGACCATCGGCCCGATACGGAGCCGTTCGAGGAATCGGCCGGAACCATCAGCGGTTTCGCCTATTCGGGCACGCTCGCGACGGAGATCGCGGCCGGCGGGATCACGGGAGCCGAGGCGCTCGATCTTCTCGACGACATGCTCTCCATCCGCGAGCTGGAGGACACGATCGTCCGGCTGCGATCGGGCGGCTACGATCCGCTTCCCGGCTACGACTACCGCGGTCCCACCCACGTGTCGATCGGCCAGGAGGCGTCGCCCGTCGGCGCCTGCAGCGTCCTGCGCGTCGACGACAACATCACGAGCTCCCACCGCGGACACGGCGACGCGGTCGCCAAGGGCTTTGCGGCGATCCGCACGATGTCCGACCCGGCGCTTCGGGCGCGCGTCCCGGGCTCGGCCGGCGGCACGCGCGAGGAGCTCCTGGAGGCCGCCCTGGAGGAACACATCTACCGGGTGATCGCCGAGCTCTTCGGCAAGGACGAGGGCTACGGCGCCGGACGCGGCGGCGGGATGCACATCGGCGACTTCTCGACCGGCAACCTGGGCGCCAACGCGATCGTCGGCGGCAGCGTCCCGATCGCCACCGGCGCGGCGATGGCGCGGCGCTACGAGCGGTCGGACCGGGTCGTCTGCTGCTTCGCGGGCGACGGCGCCTACGCCAACGGCGTCGTGCTCGAGTCGCTGAACTGGGCCGCCCAGGCCCAGTGGACGAATCATCTCGCCGGCGACCACGCCTATGGGCTCCCCGTCATCTACTTCATCCAGAACAACCACTACGGGATGACCCACCACACCGACGACGAGGTGATGGGGGTCCGCCACCTGGCTCGCCGTGCGGCCGGGTTCGCCGAGAACAACATGCACGCCGAGACCGTCGACGGCATGGACGTCCTTGCCGTCCGCGACGCCGTCCGGCGCGCCGTGGCGCTCTGCCGTGCGGGCGACGGCCCGGTCCTCATCGAGGCCAGCACCTATCGGTACTACGGGCACTCGCTGTCCGACCCCCGCAACGAGTACCGGACGCGCGACGAGGAGGCTGCCTGGCGGGCAGTCGACGCGATCGAGCGCCTCAAGCAGCAGATCCTGGCGGCCGGGGTGGCCGACGAGGCCACGGTCGGCGCGGTCGAGACCAGGGTCCGCGAGCGCAACGCGCGCGCGGCGGTCCGAGCCTCCCGAGCGACGGATCCGGATCCGGCCGATGCGCTCAAGTTCCTGTACACGGACAGCACCTCGGAGATGCTCCCGGCGGGGCAGGGCGAGGTCGCCCTCTTCGCCCCCCTGCCCGTCTCCAAGCGGGCCGCCGACGGCGCGATCACGTACCGCGATGCGCTCCGCGAGGCGCTGGCGGAGGAGATGGTCCGCGACCGGCGGGTCATCTTCTACGGCGAGGACGTCGCCGACTACGGCGGTGCGTTCAAGCTGACCAAGGGGCTGCTCGAGTCCTTCGGGCGGGATCGCGTCTTCAACACGCCGATCAGCGAGGCGGCCATCTGCGGCACGGCCGTCGGCGCGGCGATCGTCGGCCTCCGGCCGGTCGTCGAGCTCATGTACATGGACTTCGCCCTGATGGCGTCGGACCAGATCGCCAACCAGGCCGCGAAATGGCACTTCATGAGCGGTGGGCAGGTGGAGGTTCCGCTTGTCGTGCGGGCCTCGGTGGGCGCCGGGAAGGGCTACGGCGGGCAGCACAGCCAGTCCCTCGAGAGCCTCTTCACGCACCTCCCCGGGATCTACGTCGTCTATCCCTCGAACGCGGCCGACGCCAAGGGCCTCCTGAAGTCCGCGATCCGGACCAACAACCCGGTCCTCTTCGTCGAGAGCCAGGGCCTCTACCCGGCGAAGGGCCCCGTTCCCGAGGGGGAGCACCTCGTCCCGATCGGCGTCGCGAACGTCGCCCGGAAGGGGACCGACGTCACGCTCGTCGGCTGGGGCCCGGCCGTGCCGGACGCCCTTGCCGCCGCGGATCGGCTGGCTGTCGAGGACGGCGTGGAGGCGGAGGTGGTCGACCTGCGCAGCCTCGTGCCGCTGGACCTCGAGACCGTTCTCGCCTCGGTCCGCAAGACCGGCCGCTGCGTCGTGGCCAGCCAGGCCGTGCTCGGCGGCAGCTTCGTGAACGAGGTCGTGGCGCGCATCCAGGAGCAGGCGTTCGACTTCCTCGACGCACCGATCGCCCGGATCGGCGCCACGAACGGCATCTCCCCGCAGGCCCAGGGCCTGGAGCAGGCGTTCCTGCCCAACGCGGGCGACATCTACGCGGCGGCGAAGGGGCTGCTTTGAGCAGCCTCGATCTCACCGGGCGCGTCTGCTGACGACAGAGAGAAAGGCCCGATCCATGGCGCACGCGATCCTCATGCCGAAGCCCGGCCAGATGACCGAGGAGTGCACGGTCATCGCCTGGCACAAGAAGGAAGGCGACCCGGTCGCGAAGGGCGACGTCCTCTTCGAGATCGAGACGGACAAGTCGACGATGGAGGTCGAGTCCTTCGACAACGGCGTCCTGCTGCGGATCATCGCCGCGGAAGGCGCCGTCGTGCCGGTGAATACCGTGTGCGCCTACGTGGGCCAGCCCGGCGAGGCGATCCCCGACTCGGCATCGGTCGCGGCCGGCATTCCGGCCGCCGTCCCGGCCGTCACTCCGGCCCCAGCCGGCGCTCCCCTGGCCGCCACGGTCCCGGCCCCCGGTCCGGCCCGCGCGACGTCCACCACCGCCCCGACTCGATCCTCCGCGCCGGAGGGCCGGCTCCGGATCAGCCCGCGAGCCAGCCGCGCCGCCGCGGAGGCGGGGATCGACCCCCGTACGATTGCCGGCACCGGCCCCGGCGGGCGGATCACCGAGCGCGACGTCACGGCCGCGCTCGCGGCCCCGGCGACCCCCGTGCCGCCCGTCGCGGGCCGGGCAGCCGGCGCCATCCCGGCACCGACGCCGCTGCCGGTGGCACCGGTCGAGGGGGAAGAGGAGCCGCGGCCGCTGACGCGGATGCGCCGCGTGATCGCCGAACGGCTGACCGCAAGCTGGACCTCGACGCCGCACTTCACGGTCACGGTGGCTGTTGACGTCACGGGGCTCTTCGCCCTGCGTTCGGACCTCAAGGCTGCGGGCACGAACCTGACGGTGACCGACTTCGTGCTGTCCGCCACCGCGCAGACGCTCGCTGAGTTCCCGGATGTCAACGCGCGGACCGACGGCGTCCTGGTCTGGCCCCGGCGGCGGGTCCACCTCGGCGTCGCCGTCTCGCTTCCCGGCGGCCTGGTCGTCCCCGTGATCCGCGACGCCGATCGACTGTCGCTCGGCGAGCTCCACGACCGGGCGGTCGAGCTGGCCGCGAACGCACGCGAAGGAACGCTCCCGATCGACGACATGACCGGCAGCACCTTCACTCTCTCGAACCTCGGCATGTTCGGGGTCGAGGAGTTCAGCGCGATCATCAACCCCGGCGAGGCCGCGATCCTCGCCGTCTCGAGCGCGATCCCGACCGCGGTCGCGATCGGCGACGGCCTGGCCGTCCGCACGCTCATGAAGCTCACGCTATCGGCGGATCACCGGCTGGTGGACGGCGAGACGGGGGCCCGGTTCCTCGGCGCGATCCGCCGGCGGCTCGAGGACGTCGGCGCCTTCCGGCAGGCCGCGCAGGACGCCTGAGGGAAGAATCCCGAGCGCGTGGTTGCCTCAGACGACATCCGTCTTGACGTCGAAGGCGGCGACGACCGCTCGCAGCTCGTCGAGGCTCAGGCCCTCGGCGCGCCGGCCGGCGAGCAGGTCCATGTACTCGTAGCGCGCTGCGGTCTCCGCGTACTCGATCCGATCGGCCGCCCGCGTGACCGAGATGTCGGAACGCGCCATGACGCCGTGCTTCGCCCACAGGACGACCCGATGCGTGCGCAGGCCGGCGATGTTCGCCTCCATCAGCTGGGCCGAGCCCGGGACCATGAACGGGAGCACGCCGACTCCCTGGGGCAGGTTGACGATCGTCTCGGGCTCCCAGCGCAGCAGGCGGCGGTTGAAGTACGTCTCGTCGAGGTACTCGGGCACGTGGCTGAGATA
>JARLHH010000145.1 GCA_031292335.1 Candidatus Limnocylindrales bacterium
AGGTTCGCGGGACGGGACTCGAGCGTGACCACGTGCACCTGGCGGAGCTGGAGCTCGGCGGCATCCTCGATCGTGATGATCCGCTCGTCCTCCGGGATGAACGAGGACATGACGTTAAGGGTCGTCGTCTTGCCCGAGCCGGTACCGCCCGAGACGAAGATGTTGAGGCGGGCCTCCACGCAGGCCCGGAGGAAGTCGAACATCTCGGCCGTCGCGGTGCCGAAGCGGACCAGGTCCTCGACCGTGAACGGCCGGGCGGCGAACTTGCGGACCGTGATCACCGGTCCCACGAGCGAGAGCGGCTCGATGATCGCGTTGACCCGCGACCCGTCCGGCAGTCGCGCGTCCACCCTGGGGCTCATTGCGTCGATCCGGCGGCCCATCGGGGTGATGATCCGGTCGATGATCCGGAGCACGTGCTCGTCGCTCAGGAACGTGCTCTCGACCCGCTCGATCTTGCCGTGCCGCTCGATGTAGATGTGGTCGGGTCCGTTGACCATGACCTCGGTGATGGACTCGTCCCGGAGGAACGGCTCCAGCGGCCCGAAGCCGGTGAGGTCGTCGGCCAGCTCCTCGACGAGGTGCCGGCGTTCGTCACGAGAGAGCACGAGCCCGTGGGCGTCGACCGCCCGGTCGACGATCGCCTCGACCTTGGCGCGCAGGTCGACCCCCTCGCCGGCCTCGCGCAGCGTGTCGTAGGCCCGGATGAGGTCGTCGTGCAGGCGGGCCCGGATTTCGCGGAGGGAGTCCCCCCGCGCGGCCGGCGGAGCGGGGCGGGGCGCTGCCGGCCCGACGGGCACGAGGGCGCCGGTGGAGGGAATCTCGATCCCGCGTTGCGCCCGCTCGACCCGTTGGAGCAGCGACATTCCGTGAACCTCCCATCGGCCTGTGCCGTGGCCTCGGGCACCGCGGACACCCGTCGCCAGCAGTGTGGGTGTAACACAAAACCGGTACCAACGGATAGATGGGCAAGGACCATTGGCGGTGCGCGGGGTCAGCTGGCGGTGCCAGGGGTCACCGACGTGCGCGGGGACAGAGTGCCGTGCCATCCGGCGGCAGCACCGCCACCCGTCCACGCGCATGCCCGCCGGGGCCAGATCCCGGCGCGTCCGAGCGTCCGCGACGCGGGCGGGCCTGTACGATCGCAGGGTGGATCCCGGTGCCGGCGACTACGCGCTGCTCGACTTCGGTGCGGGCCGTCGCCTGGAGCGCTTCGGCACGGTGACCCTGGATCGGCCCTCCCCGGGTGTGGCCGACGTTCCCGTGATGCGCGAGGAGGCGTGGTCGTCCGCCACCGCGCACTTCGGCCGTGCTGCGGGGGCGGACGACCTGGCGGGCTGGAACCCGGCCGACGCCCTCCCACCGCCCTGGGAGATCGTCATCGACGGGTTGCGCGTGGAGCTGCGCCTCACGCCGGCGGGGCAGGTCGGCCTCTTTCCCGAGCACGTGGAGCAGGCCGCCTGGGCCGCGGCGCGAGCTGCCGCGGCAGGCGCGCGGCTGGGCAGGCCGGCCGAGGTGCTGAACCTCTTCGCCTACACCGGGTTTGCCACGCTTGCGCTGGCGCAGGCCGGCGCGCGGGTCGCCCACGTCGACGCCTCGCGGCCCGCCGTCGCCTGGGCCCGGCGCAACGCGGCGCAGGCCGGTCTCGGTGACGCGCCGATCAGGTGGATCGTGGAGGATGCCCGCACCTTCGTGGCACGGGAGGCACGCCGCGGACGGGCGTACGACGCGATCATCCTGGACCCACCCACCTACGGGCATGCGCCCCATGGGGGCGCCGCATGGCGCATCGGGACCGACCTGGTCCCGCTCCTTGCCGGATGCGCCGTTCTGATGCGTCCATCGCCGCAGTTCGTCCTGCTGACGGCGCACACCGCAGGGCTCGACGCCACCGAGCTCCGTCATGCGGTCGCGGAAGCGTTCGAGCCGGCGATCGCGCATCACGCCGAGGTGGTGGCCCTTGGCAGCCGCCGCCCGGATGGGCGGCAGCTGCCCGCCGGCCTCGCCATCCGGTGGGCGCCATGATGCGCGAGCAGGCATCGCCCCCGACCCTCACGAGCACGGCAAACCCGCGCTTCCGCGCCGCACTCTCGTTGCGGGATCGGCGCGAGCGTGCGCGGCACGGCCGACTCCTCGTGGACGGTGTCCGCGAGGTCGCCCGCGCCCTCGACGCGGGGGTCGCGCTCGTCGAAGTCTTCGTGGCACCCGGAACCTTTCCGGAGCCGGCGCTCGACGCGGTGGTGGCCCGAGCCGCCGGCCTCGGTGTCCCGGTGGTGCCGGTCACGGCCGACCTGCTCACCCGGCTCGCGTACGGCGAGCGCGCGAGCGGGATCGTCGCGGTGGCGACCGCGCCGGCGACCTCGCTGGAAGCGCTCCGGCTGCCGGCCGTGGCGCCCATCGTGGGAGTCCTGGAGGACGTGGAGAAGCCCGGCAACCTGGGCGCGGTCTGCCGGAGCGCTGATGGGGCGGGGCTGGACGCGCTCATCGCAGCAAGCACGACAGCCGTCCCGGCAGATCCTTGGAACCCGAACGCGGTCCGGGCCTCCCTGGGGACGGTCTTCACTCTGCCGCTCGCCGTGGGGAGCACCGCGAACGTGCTGGCCTGGCTCCGCGATCGCGGGCTGCGGGCCGTAGCGGCGCGCGTCGACGGCAGCGTGCCGTACACGGAGGCAGATCTTCGTGGTCCGGTGGCGCTGGTCCTGGGAAGCGAGGCAACGGGCCTCACCGATGCGTGGTCGGGCGCGGACCTGACCGCGGTCCGCCTGCCGATGCGCGGCCGCGCGGACTCGCTCAACGTGGCGGCCGCGGCGGCCGTGCTCTTCTACGAGGCCCGACGCCAGCGCGACGCGGGGGCGTGACCTCGGGACGCCGGGGCGTGACCGCAAGACGCGGGAGGGCAGCCACGCCGCGCCCTGCCACGCCGCGCCGTGCCACGCCGGGTCCGGCCTGAGCTCGACCTATACTCGGCCCATGGGTCCATTCCCGCGCCACGGCCGGAGGCACACCTGGAGCGGTCGCGGCGTGGTCGTCGGGATCGCCGGCCTCCTCGCCGTCGGCGGGCTCGTGTTCGCGGCAGCGGGAGGCCCGGCGCGGAGCGCCGAACGGACGACGCGGCTCGCGATGTCCGACCCGCAGACGCTCGATCCGGCCCGGGCGGGCGATGCCGGCAGCGCCGCCGTGATCGCCCAGCTGTTCGAGGGACTGACCGCGATCGACGGCAGCCTCACGCCCCGCCCCGCCCTGGCTGCCAGCTGGACCTTCAAGGACGGCAACCGCACGGTCGACTTCACGCTGCGCGACGGCCTCGCGTTCTCCGACGGGACGCCGCTCACGGCGGCCGACGTGGAGCGGAGCTGGCTGCGCGTCCTCGACCCCGCCGCGCCCTCGCCGCTCGCCGCGCTGCTGTACGACGTCGTCGGTGCGCGCGCCTATGCGACCGGTGCCTCCACCGACCCGGCGAGCGTCGGCTTCAGCGCCGACGGCCAGCTCTTCGAGGTCCGCCTGACGCGCCCCGCGGGTGACTTCCCGGCGATCGCGGCAAGCCCGTCGCTCGCCGTGGTTCCCCCGGGCGTGGGCCGGAACCCGAACGCCCTCGACGCCGGGCCGGGCTTCGTGGCGTCCGGCGGGTATGTCCTGGCCGCGCGCACGCCCACCGAGCTCCAGCTGACCGCCAACAGCCACTACTGGGGCGGTCCGCCGCCCATCTCACAGGTGACGCTCGTGACCGACCTGGGCGGCCAGTCCCCGGTGGACCTCTTCGATGCGGGGACGCTGGACTGGACGCCGATCAGCCCGGACGACGCCTCCTGGATCACCTACGACCGGGCCCTCGGACCCCAGCTCCGGTCCGCGGCCGACCTTGCGGTCACCTACTACGGCTTCGACATGCGGCGTGCTCCCTTCGACGACCCACTCGTCCGACGCGCCTTCGCGGAGGCGGTCGACTGGCGCCGCGTCGTCCAGCTGGCGGATGGGGCCGACGCGTTGCCGGCCACGGACATCGTTCCGCCGGGCATTCCCGGCCGCAGCCAGGGGGACTTCCTGCCGCCGTTCGATCCGGCCGCCGCGAAGCGCCTCCTCGCCCAGGCGGGCTACCCGGACCCGTCCGACTTTCCTGTCGTGACCCTGGTCGACACCGGCACCGGCTACGACGCCGGGATCATCGACCAGCTCCAGGTCAACCTGGGCGTCACGGTGCGCTACGAGACGCTCGACTTCGCGGACTTCTTCAGCCTGCTCGGCAGCCCGGCCGGGCCGCAGTTCTGGGCGCTCTCCTGGGTCGCCGACTACCCGTCGCCGTACGACTTCCTGGGGATCCTCCTCGGCGGCGGCCAGCCCAACAACTACGGCGGGTGGACGTCGGCACCCTTCGACGCCGCCATCGCGCGCGCGGTCGCGAGCGAGGACCCTGCCACGATCCGGGCCGCCTACGGCGATGCCGAGGCCATCGTCCGCGACGATGTGCCGGTGATCCCGGCGTCCTACAGCACCAGCTTCGCGCTGAGCCGGACGGGCCTGCTCGGGGCGCAGATGAACGGCCTGGGGATCCTCCGGATCGCCGGAATGGCGTGGGCGGAGGGGACGCCGTGACGGTTCGCCGGCCTTGGCGCCCGCTGGTCGCGCTCTGGGTCGCGCTCGGACTCGCGCTCGGACTGGGTGTGCCAGCCGTCCAGGCCGCCGACGTCTCGTTCGGCACCCCGTCGGCGAGCGCCGTCTTCGGGACGGGCGTGACATTCGTGCAGCCGGTGACGGTGGGCGGCCCGATCCTGCGGGTCGAGCTGCTCATCACGTTCCCGACGGCGCTGGGGCCGCTCGTCCGCGAGATCCCGGTTCCCTCCGGCAGCGGCGCCCTCACGCTGCGCGGCGGCTGGTCGGAGACGGCGGACGGCCACCTCATGCCGAACACGCCGCTCGTCGCGCGCTGGCGGATCACGCCGGCGTCGGGCGCCCCGGTGGAGGGCCCATCGGTGAGCGTGCTGTACGCGGACACGCGGTTCGCCTGGAAGACGATCTCGGGCCCCCTCGTCCGCCTCCACTGGTACCAGGGGTCGGACGCGTTCGCCCGGCAGGCCCTCGCGGTGGGGGAGAAGGGCGTGCAGCAGGCCGCCGACCTGCTCGGGGTGAAGGAGACGGAGCCCATCGACTTCTACGTCTACGCGGCGCAGGCGCCGTTCTACGACGCGCTGGGCCCGGGCACCCGGGAGAACGTCGGGGGCGAGGCCGACGCGGACATCCGGACCATGTTCGCCCTCATCGAGCCGAGCGCGGTGGGCGACTCCTGGGTCAACGTGGTCATCCCGCACGAGCTGACCCACCTGGTCTTCGACACCGCCGTCCGAAACCCGTACCACTTCCCGCCGCGCTGGCTCAACGAGGGCCTGGCCGTCTATCTCTCGGAGGGCTACACGCCGGACTGGCGTGACGCGGTACAAGAGGCCGTCAGCCAGGGAACGCTCCTCTCGCTCGCCGGCCTCACGGGCCAGTTCCCGACGAGCGCGGACGGCTTCTACCTGGCCTACGGCGAGAGCGTGTCGGCGATCGACTTCTTCGTGCGGACCTACGGCAAGGATCACCTCGTGGAGCTGATCCGCTCGTACGCCGCCGGCCGCACCGACGACGAGGCGTTCACGGCGGCCATCGGGGTCAACGTGGCCGGGTTCCAGGCGGCCTGGCTGGCCAGCCTTGGCGCGGCCGCCCCCACGCAATACGGTCCACAACCCGCGCCGGCAGGGCCCCTGCCACCCGGCTGGGGCGGTCCCGGCGGCGCCGCGTCGCCCGGCCCCGCGGGCCCCGCGGTCTCGCCGCCCGCCCAGGTCGCGGGCTCTCCCGTGACCGGCGCCTCAGCCAACCAAGGAGCCGCGAGCGACGACTCCGGCGGGCTGCTCCTGCTCGCGATCGCCGCCGCCGGTCTGCTTGCCGGCGGTCTGCTCGGCTATGTCCGCCGCCGCCGCGCCCAACGGGCCGCCCGCGTGGACGGCGCGGATCCCCCGGTCGCGATCCCATGAGCGGCGTCGGCGCAAGGCTGCGCTCCATCCCCACCTGGCAGGTCACCCTGTTCGTGGCCCTGGTCGCCCTCGGGTTCCTGATTGCGGCCCAGCTTCGCTCGGAGACGCCCCGCGTCGAGTACACCTCGCAGGAACGAACCCCCCTCATCCAGACGGCGCTGAGCCTGCAGTCCGAGCAGAAGGCGCTGCAGGCGCAGATCCTCGACCTGCGCGACCGGATCACCACGGCCGAGACGAGCAGCGAGGGCAGTGACGCGCTCGTCAAGCAGCTCAACGACGCGCTCTTCCAGGCGCGCCTGGCGGCGGGCCTGACGGCCCTGGAGGGCAACGGCCTGGTGATCCAGCTCCAGGACGCCCCGCAGGCTGCCCAGGCCGCCGGAGGTGAAGACCTCCTCGTGACCGGGCTGGATGTCCGGACCGTCGTGGAGGAGCTCTGGCTGGCCGGCGCCGAGGCCGTCGCGGTCAACGACGAGCGGGTCGTCGCCACCACCGCGATCCTCGACATCGGCGGGTCCCTGCTCGTCAACTCCGCGTACCTCGCGCCGCCCTACCAGGTCAAGGCCGTCGGACCGGCCGACATGAGCGCCCAGCTGGCCTCGTCCGCGAGCTGGATCAGCTTCGTCGCCTCCCGGGCCGGGCCGAACGGGATCCAGGTCTCGATCGCCCAGCCGGCGGACCTGGTCGTGCCGGCCTACGCGGGCACCGTCACGATCCGGTATGCCCAGCCGCCGGCGTCGCCGGCCCCTTCGGCGAACCCGTAGATGCGCAACCCTCGAAGCCAGATCGCGCTGGCGGTCGTGGCGCTGCTGCTCGGGTTCCTTGTCGTCGCGCAGGTGCGCAGCCAGTCGAGCGGAACCGGCCTCGAGCAGCTCTCCGCGCAGGACCTGACGCTGCTGGTGGCGAACCTCAACACCCGTAACGACCAGCTTCGCACGCAGGTCGCCGATCTGGGCCAGCAGCTGGCGTCGATCGACGCCAGCCAGGCGAACGGGGAGACATCGGCCGGCCAGCTCCGCGACGACCTCGTCCGGACCCGGATCTGGTCTGGCATCGACCCGGCCCAGGGCCAGGGACTGCGGGTGGTCGTCCGTGGGCCGGCCACGGTCGGCGTCGTCGAGGACCTGCTGAACGAGCTCCGCAACGCCGGCGCCGAGGCGATCTCGATCGCTGGCGTCCGCGTCGTCCCCGCGACGATCGCGGGCGGGACGCCGGGCGCCCTCTCGGTGGACAACAGCCTGCTCGGCGACCCGTTCGAGGTCGACGCGATCGGCAACACGGCCACGATCACGGGCACCCTCACCCGGATCGGCGGGCTCGTGGCACAGGAGCTCGCGACGAACCCGGGCCTCGCGATCGAGGTGACGCCGGCCGACCAGGTCCTGGTGCCGGGGACGACGCGCGACCTCGTCCCACACGATGCGAAGCCACGTCTCTGATCGCGCGACGCAGGTGGGCCTCGATCGACGGGCGGGGCGCGCGGCACCCCCGGATGCTACCCTCGCGGCCGATGCACGAGCACCCGAGCCCATGAGCGCGCCCGTCCCGTTCCGCCTGGGGGACCGAATCGAGCTTCGCCGACCCCATCCCTGCGGCGGCAGGACCTGGGACGTGCAGCGGCTCGGAGCGGACCTTGGACTGCGCTGCTCGACCTGCGGACGTCACGTGCTCATCGAGCGGAGGCAGGTGGAACGCCGGCTGGTGGCCTTCGCCGTTCGCGGTCCCGAAGAGGACGGCGCGTGAACGGGCGCGCCGACATGCCGCCGGAGTCGTCCTCCGCGTTGGCGGTCTTCCGGAACCGTCCGTTCCTGATCGTCTGGCTGTCGCAGCTCGCCACCCAGGTGGGCGGCAACATGGTGCTGTATGGCCTCACCGTGCTGGTCTTCACGGCGTCGGGCTCCAACAGCGCCGTGTCGGTCCTGCTCATCAGCTTCCTGGCACCCGCGGTCATCTTCGGCGCGCTGGCCGGCGTCTACGTGGACCGCTTCGACCGGCGCCTCGTGCTGGTGGCCACGAGCCTGATCCGGGCCGGGCTCTTCTTCCTCGTCGCGGTCTTCGACACGAACGTCGGCGTCATCCTCCTGCTCAACCTGGCGGTCTCGATCGCCACGACCTTCTTCGCGCCGGCCGAGCTCAGCATGATCCCGCTCCTGGTGCCACGGGGACAGCTGACCGCCGCCAACGGGATCTTCACCCTCACGATCAACGCGGCCTTCGCCCTGGGGTTCACGCTGTTGGGGCCGCTGGTCGTGACGATCGCGGGTCCGACGCCCTTGATCATTGTCGTGGCCGTGCTCTACCTGGTCTCGGCGGGGCTCTGCTGGACCCTTGCGCCGGCACCCCCGCAACCGCTCCCCGCCGGCCACCATGCGCTCCACGAAGCCGGGGCCGCCGTCGGCTCCGTGATCGGCCAGTTCCAGGAGGGGATCGCCTACATTCGCGCGAACCCGACGGTCGCCTGGGCCCTGACCTACCTGGGCGTGGCGGCGTCGATCGTCGGCGTGCTGGGCGCGCTGGGACCGGGCTTCGCCGTTCGTGTCCTCGGCCTCGCGCCCAAGGATTTCGTGCTCGTGGTCCTGCCGCTGGGGTTCGGCGTGGTCTCGGGGGTGCTCCTCGTCAACGCGATCCGGACGATGGTGCCGCGCCGCAGGACGATCGAGATCGGGCTCGTGACGCTCGGGGTCTGCCTGGTCCTGATCACGATCGTGAACCCGATCAGCGAGCTGCTCCAGCGAGTCAGCGCCGCCCAGCCCGTCCTGGACACGTCGGCGCTCGTCTCGGTCCTGACCGTGGTCGTGGCGATCGCCTTCGTCGCTGGGATGGCCTACGCGGCGGTCGCCATCCCCGCCCAGACCGAGCTCCAGGAGGAGATCCCCGAGGACGTCCGCGGGCGCGTGTTCGGGATCCTGAACACGCTGGTCTCGGTGGCCAGCTTCCTGCCGATCATCATCGTCGGGCCCGTGTCGGACACGCTGGGAACCGCGCCCGTGCTGCTCGCTGCCGCCTGCCTGGTCGGACTGAGCGGCGTCGGCTCCATCCTCGTGCATGCACGGCAGGCGGCACACGCCGGGCAGGTTGACGCGGAGCCGGCGGCGGCATCCGACACCAACTCGCCGGACGAGCCATGAGCCACGAGGCCCGCCGGCCGGCCGGCGCTCGCTTCCGCGCCCGGCCGGCCCGCCCTCGGGTGGCGGTCGTCTTCACCGGCGGCACGATCAGCATGACCGTCGACCCGGCCGCCGGCGGTGCCGTCCCCACGCTTGCCGGGGCCGACCTGCTCCGGCTCGTGCCCGGCCTGGACGCGATCGCCGAGATCGTGGCCGTCGACCGCGGGCGGACACCGGCCAGCCACTTCTCCTTCGCCGACGTGCTCGCGATCGGGTCTGCGATCGACGCAGCCCTCGCGGACGTGGCCACGACGGGCGTCGTGGTCGTCCAGGGGACAGACACGCTGGAGGAGACCGCCTTCGCCTGGGACCTCTGTCACGCCGACTCCCGACCGGTCGTGGTGACCGGGGCGATGCGCAACGCGAGCGACCCGGGATGGGATGGGGCCGCGAACCTCCGCGCCGCCGTGCGGCTTGCGGTCCACCCCGCCGCGCGTGGCTCCGGCGTGCTGGTCGTGCTCGGCGGGCGCGTGATCGCGGCCGACGATGTCGCCAAGCGCCACAGCAGCGCGGCGGACGCCTTCTCGAGTCGCGCCGGGCGACCCCTCGGGCGGGTGGGGGAGCGGCGCGTGACGTTGGCTCCCCGGGGCCCCCGGCGCCACATCGCTCCCGTCCCCGCCGCGGCCGGCGGCCCGGTGGAGATCGTCACGGCAGCCCTGGAGACCGATGGTCGCGTCCTCGACCGGGCCGTGGCAGCGGGGGCGCGAGCCGTCGTCGTCGCGGCGACCGGCTCCGGCAACACCCACCCGGACCTTCTCCGCGCAGCCATCGATGCGATGGCTGCCGGGGTGCCGGTTGCGCTCGCCAGCCGGACCGGCGCCGGTCCCGTGGGACCCTTCTACGGGTTCCCGGGCGGCGGCACCGCCTGGCAGCGGGGCGGCGCCCTGATGGCCGGCTCGCTCACGCCGGTGCAGGCCCGCGTGGCGATCGCGCTCGGGCTCGGGGCAGGGATGCGGATGGAGGCGCTCCGGGCGCTCCTCGCGGA
>JARLHH010000146.1 GCA_031292335.1 Candidatus Limnocylindrales bacterium
CGGCCCGTTCGCGGCGCAGGGCCTCGCGGACCGCCCGCTCGTAGGCGTTCTCGCCGGCGACGATCGGGGCGACCGCGCTCCGGTCCAGGCGCCCCGCATTGAGACGCTCGCCCGGCCGCTCGCGGTTCGCGGTCCAGATCGCGATGGCGAGGGCATCCGCCGCGTCGTCGGGCGCCGGGGGCTCGGCCAGGCCCAGGATCGTGGCGACCATCGTGGCCACCTGCTCCTTGTCGGCCGCGCCGTAGCCGGTCACCCCGAGCTTGACCTCCGAAGGCGTCGCCTCGCGCACCTCGAGGTTGTGCTGGGCCGCGGCGAGCAGGACCACGCCGCGGGCGTGGCCGATCGCGAGCGCGGTCTGAACGTTCCGGCTGTGGAAGATGCGCTCGACGCCGAGAAGCGCGGGACCGTGGAGCTCGATCAGGTCGAGCAGGAAGGCGTGGATCGCGAGCAGCCGCTCCGGCAGGGACAGGTCCGCCGGCGTGTGGAAGGCACCGTAGTCGATCGCGCGCAGGCGGCTGCCGGTCCGATCGATGATTCCGTAGCCGAGGGCCGCCGTCCCGGGATCGATCCCCAGGACGATCACCGCGAGTCGGCCGCCCTGCCGGTCACCCGGTGACCTCGGCGAGGAGCTCGTCCGAGATCTCGAGGTTGCTCGTGACGCGCTGGACGTCCTCGAGGTCCTCGAGGTGCTCCACGAGCCGCAGGTTCTGGCGGGCCTTCATCGCGTCGACGGTCATCGTCTGCTTGGCGAGCATCGCCTGGTCCGCGCTCTCGATGGCAACGCCAGCCTTCTCGAGCGCCTTGCGAACCGACTCGAGGTCGCCGGGCTCCGAGTAGATCTCGAGCGGGTCGGAGTCGAGCTCGACGTCGGTCGCCCCGGCATCGATGGCGAGGAGCGTCACCTCGTCCGGATCGATCCCCGCGAGCGGAACCGAGATGACGCCGCGCTGCTCGAACTGCCAGGCGACCGCCCCGGAGACGGCCAGCTGGCCGCCCGCCTTCGTGAAGATCGACCGCACCTCGGCCGCCGTCCGGTTGCGGTTGTCCGTGGCCGCCTCGACGAGGAGCGCGACGCCGCCGGGGCCATAGCCCTCGTAGACGATCTCCTCGAACTGCTCGCCCTCGCCGCCCCCGGTCGCCTTCTCGACGGCGCGCTTGATCGTGTCGATCGGCATGTTCGCGGCACGCGCCTTCTCGATCGCCAGGCGCAACCGGAAGTTGCCATCCGGGTCGCCGCCGCCAGATCGCGCCGCCACGGCGATCTCGCGCCCCATCTTGGTGAAGATGGCACCGCGCTTGACGTCGTTGACGCCCTTGTCGCGCTTGATCTGGGACCATTTGGAGTGACCGGACATCGGGCGGAAGTATAGCGGACTATGATGGGCGGAACCCCGCTGCCCCCGATCCACGACGTCGGTCGGCAGCGGGCCCGCGCGTCCCGACCACGCGATTTGCCCACTTCCTGCGTGAGGTTGACCGAGACCATGGCGACGACAAAGAGCGCTGATCTCCCCCACCTTCGCAGCGTCGTCCTGGCCGGTCACTCCGGAGCCGGCAAGACGACGCTCGCCGAGGCCCTCCTCTTCCGGACCGGTGCCATCAACCGGCTCGGGCGAGTCGAGGACGGGACCACCACCCTGGACACGGAACCGGAAGCGCAGAAGCGCCATATCACGTTGTCGCTGGGCGTCGCCTCGCTCGACGACGACGGCAACGTCGTCACGATCGTGGACACGCCGGGCTACCCGGATTTCGTCGCCGAAGTGGTGGCCGGGTTCCAGGCCGCCGACGCGACAGTCATCTGCATGGACGCGACCGGCGGGGTCGAGGCCGGCACGGAGACCGCGGTCGCGCTCGGGCGGGCGAACCGGACGGCGGCCCTCTTCGTGATCAACAAGTGCGATCGGGAGAACGCCGAACCGGGGTCCGTCGTCGACGCGCTGCGGGCCGAGTTCGGCAACAAGATCGCTCCGCTCCAGATCGCGATCGGCAAGGCCGAGACGTTCAGCGGCTACGTCGACCTCGTCCACCGGAAGGCGTACCACTGGGACGGGCGCCAGGAGGTCGAGGTGCCGATCCCGGCGGAGATGGAGGCCGAGGTCGCGGCGCGCCGCGACCAGCTCCTCGAGGCCGCCTCCGAGGTGGACGACGATGTCCTGACCAAGTATCTCGAGGGCGCGGAGGTCAGCGACGCCGAGCTCGACGCCTGTCTCCACCGGGGCGTCCGCGACTCGGTCCTGGCTCCGGTGCTCGTTGCCTCGGCAACCAAGGGGATCGGGCTGCGCGGCCTCCTCGACGCGATCGTGCGCTACCTGCCGGCCCCCTCCGAGGAGCCGGCGGTGATCGCCCACGACCCAAAGACGAACGACCCGATCCCGGTGCCGCCCGATCCCGACGGTCCGCTCCTCGTTCGCGTCTTCAAGACCACCGCGGACCCGTTCGTGGGCCGCCTGACCTACCTGCGCGTTCTCTCGGGGACGCTGCGCAGCCAGGCCCACACGTGGAACGCGGAGAAGGCGGAGGACGAGCGGATCGGCCAGCTCCTCCGCCTGCACGGCAAGGACCAGGAGCCGGTCGGCGAGCTGCGGCCCGGCGAGATCGGCGCCGTTGCCAAGCTCACCGCCACCGCCACCGGGGACACGCTCTCGACGAAGGAGCGGCCACTGTCCCTGGAGCGGCCCGTGTACCCGACGCCGACGCTCGTGGTCGCGATCGAGCCGCAGACCAAGGCCGACCTCGACAAGATGGGTCCCGCGCTCCAGCGGATGCTGGAGGAGGAGCCCTGCGCACGGGTCGAGCGGAGCGCCACCGGCGAGCAGGTCATCCTCGCCATGGGCGAGACCCACGTCGCGGTCATCGGCGAGCGGCTCAAGCGGAAGTTCGGCTCGGCGATCACGACCCACACCCCGCGCATCCCGTACCACGAGACGCTCCGCGGCCGCACCCAGGTCGAGGGCAAGTACAAGAAGCAGACCGGCGGGCACGGCATGTTCGGGCACGTCTGGATCGAGATCGAGCCGAACCCGGACGGCGGCGTCGCGTTCGCCGAGCGGGTCGTCGGCGGGACGGTCCCCAAGAACTTCTTCCCGGGTGTCGAGAAGGGGATTCGCCAGGCCGCCAGCGAGGGCGTGCTGGCCGGCTACCCGCTCATCGACTTCAAGGCCACCCTCTACGACGGCTCCTTCCACACGGTCGACTCGAACGACCTGTCGTTCCAGATCGCGGCGTCGATGGCGCTCAAGAAGGGCGTCATGGATTGCAAGCCGGTGCTCCAGGAGCCGATCATGGCCGTGGAGATCCGCGTGCCGGAGCGCTTCATGGGCGACGTCAACCGCGATCTCAACGGCCGCCGCGGGCGGGTGCTGGGGATGGACGTGAGCAGCGACGGGATGCAGGTCATCACGGCGCACGTTCCCCAGGCGGAGCTGTTCAGCTACGCCACCGAGCTGCGCTCGATCACCGGCGGACGGGGTACCTTCTCGTCGACCCTGGATCACTACGAGGACGTGCCGCCCCAGATCGCCGACAAGGTCATCGAGGCGCACCGCAAGGAACAGGAGTCCAGCGCGCACTGAG
>JARLHH010000147.1 GCA_031292335.1 Candidatus Limnocylindrales bacterium
CCGGGATGAACAGGACGGCCCGCAGGTCGCGCGGGGCGTCGAAGCGGATCGCCATGGGGACCTCCCCGTGGGCCGCGATCGTGAACCCGCCCAGGAGCGCGGCGGCGGCGTTGTCCGGGTGGCCCTCCAGCTCCGTCGCGAGCACCAGCGCGCGGTCCGTGGCGAGCGCCAGCCCGCCCAGCGCGGCCCCCGCCAGGAGCCCGCCCACGACCGCCGCCGCGGACGAGCCCAGCCCGCGGCTGAGCGGGATCCGGTTCGTCATGGCGATTCGCCAGCTCATGCCCTCGGGCTCGATCCCGCGGGCTTCGGCGATGCCGCGCTCCAGGGCAACCACGAACCCGTTCGACCGGTCGGCGGGCAGCTCGCCGGCGCCCTCGCCATCCACGCTCAGCTCGATCCCGAGACCGGGCCGGGCGATCGCCTCCACCTCGATCCGGTCCACGATCTCCAGCGCCACGGCGAGCGTGTCGTAGCCAGCCCCGAGGTTCGCGCTGGTCGCCGGCACCTCGACGACCACGCGCCGCCCGTCGAGGTCGGCGAGGTTGCTCAGAAGCGCCATCCGAGTGCCTCCATCACGGCGGGCAGGGTTGGTTCGGCGGTCACGAGCGGATCGGCCAGGCGGCCGGCCGTGTCGGGATCCTTCAGGCCATGCCCCGTGAGAACGCAGACGACGAGCGCGTCGGGGTCGAGCCGGCCCGCCTCCCGGAGCCTGCGGACGCCCGCCAGGCTGGCCGCCGAGGCGGGCTCGCAGAAGATGCCGGCATGCCGGACCACGTCGCGATAGGCGGCGAAGATCTCCTCCTCTCTGACCGCCTCGATGAGCCCGCCCGACTCGTCGCGGGCCGCGATCGCCTTGTCCCACGAGGCGGGGTTCCCGATCCGGATCGCGGTCGCGAACGTCTCCGGGTGCTCCACGGGATGGCCCAGCACGAGCGGCGCGGCGCCCTCCGCCTGGAAGCCCCACATCCGCGGCAGCGCGTCGATGCGCCCGGCCGCGCGCCAGGCGCGGAAGCCCATCCAGTAGGCGCTGATGTTGCCCGCGTTGCCGACGGGGATCGCCAGCACGTCGGGCGCCCGTCCCAGGTCCTCGCAGACCTCGAACGCGGCGGTCTTCTGCCCCTCCAGCCGGAAGGGGTTGACCGAGTTCACGAGCGTGATCGGGTGCTCGTCCTGCTCGGCCAGCTCGCGCACGATCCGCAGCGCGGCGTCGAAGTTGCCTTCGACCGCGAGGACCCGGGCGCCGGCGGCCTGCGCCTGGAGCAGCTTCCCGGCGGCGATCTTGCCCGCCGGCAGCACGACCACGACCTCCAGCCCGGCCGCTGCGCCGTACGCGGCCGCCGAGGCGGAGGTGTTGCCGGTGCTCGCGCACACGATGGAGCGGGCGCCCGCCTCGAGCGCCTTCGCCACGGCCATCACCATCCCGCGGTCCTTGAACGACCCGGTTGGGTTCGCGCCCTCGAACTTGAGATGGAGGTTCGGGATGCCCCAGGCGGCACCGAGCCGCTCGGCATGCACGAGCGGCGTTGCCCCTTCGCCCAGGCTGACGATGGGCGTCGACTCGCTGAGCGGCAGGAACGCGCGGTACCGCTCGAGCAGGCGCGGGCGAGGCGTGGCGGGAGTCGTGGTCATGGCCGTCAGTCCACGACCGGGTAGAGCGTGACGTCCGCGGCACCCGCGACGTCGGCGGGCTGACCGAGCGAGGCGCGCGCCGTCAGTGTCGCGCGCGGGGCGAGCGCGGTGAGCGCGGCGCGCGCGACGTCCAGGGTGATCGGCTTCGTGCGCACGGCGGCGCCGTCGCCGACGTCCGCGGCCGTGTCGATCGCGTCGCCGGCCTGGTCCAGTAACGCCGCCGCGGTCACACCGGGCAGGTACACGAACCAGGCTCGCGCGCCAGCGAGAGCGGCCGCGCTCGTCTCCGGCTCCGGCGGGCGAACGACCGTCGCGGGCGCCAGGCCCGCCCAGGTGCTCCCCTGCCCGCGCGCGATCGCGATGAGGTCGCCGAGCACGGCCGAGGAGGTGGCGTCACCACCTGCGCCCGGGCCGGAGAAGGCGACGCTCCCCACGGGCTCGGCCATGACCTCGATGCGGTTGAGCACCCCGTCGGTTCGGCCCAGGGGGCCGTCACGGTCGACGGCGCTGGGAAGCACGGACGCGGAGGGGCGACCGTCGGGACCGATCTCTGCACGAGCGATCAGCTTGAGCGCCAGGCCGAGGGCGCCCGCGGCGGCGACCTCGGTGGCGGCGACGCCCGTGATGCCCGGGAGCCCGGCGCCGCGCAGCGTCGGGGGGCTGGCCGGGACGTCGCCCGGTGCGAGCCACGCCCTGAACGCGAGGCGGGCGAGGATCACGATCTTGTTCACCGCGTCGTCGCCCTCCACGTCGCCGCGTGGATCGGCTTCCGCGTAGCCGCGCGCCTGCGCCTCCGCGAGCACCTCGGCATATGGCCTGCCCTGCTCGCGCATCGCCGTGAGGATGAAGTTGGTGGTGCCGTTGACGATGCCGCGGACCTGGCGAATGTCGTCCGCGGCCAGGCCTTCCACGAGCGGCGTGAGCACGGGCGTGCCGCCGCCGACCGACGCCTCGAAGCGGAGGGTTCCGCCGCGCTCGCGAGCGATCGCCTCGAGCTCCGGGCCATGGTGCGCGACGACGTGCTTGTTCGCGGTCACGACCGCCTTGCCCGCCGCCAGCGCTGCAGCGATCAGGGTGCGGGCCGGCTCGTCGCCGCCCATCAGCTCCACGACCACGTCCACGTCCGGGTCCGCGACGAGATGCGCCGGCGCGTCCGTGACGAGGTCGGCCGGCACGCCCCCCGCGATCACACGGTCCACGAGCTTGTCGGCGACCCCCACGAGCACCAGGGGGACGCCGTCGAACGGCGCCAGCGTCTCCGGGCGCTCCAGGAAGGCGCGAACCACGGGCCCGCCGACCGTGCCCGCGCCGAGCACGGCCACGCGGAGCGAAGGCAAGCTGGACATCGCACGATCGTAGCGGACGCGGAGAGCGGACGCGGCATCGTGTGGGCGCGGGGGCAGGGTCTCCCGAAGTCGGCCCGGCGCGGATCGCTGGAGCCTGCGGCCGCGCCGACCGGGAACGCTCCGCTACACTCGCTGGCAATGTCCGAGCCAGCCGCGTCCCCCGTCCATTCGTCCCCCGCCGACGCAGCGGCCCTGCCGAGGGTTCGCTGTTTCAGCGGCATCCAGCCCTCCGGTGCGCCGCACATCGGCAACGACCTGGGCGCGATCCGCAACTACGTCGCGCTCCAGGATCGCTACGAGTCCATCTACGCGATCGTCGACTTCCACGCGCTGACGAGCACGCACGACGCGGACCTGCTGCGGCGCCGGACGCGCGAGATGGCAGCCGCCCTCCTCGCGCTCGGTCTCGACCCCGCGAAATGCACGCTCTTCGTGCAGAGCCACCGGCCCGAGGTGACGGAGCTGATGTGGCTCTTCACGACCGTCACGCCGGTGAGCTGGCTGGAACGGACGCCGACCTACAAGGAGAAGCGGGAGAACCAGCCCGAGGACGTCAACCACGGCCTGCTCACCTACCCGGTCCTCCAGGCGGCCGACATCGTCCTCTACAAGGCCAGCCTCGTACCCGTCGGGCGCGACCAGGCCGCCCACCTGGAGCTGTCGCGCGAGATCGTGCGAGCGTTCAACAACCGATACGGTCCCACCTTCCCGGAACCGCAGGCGGTCTATACGGAAGCACCGGTCGTGCTGGGGACCGACGGCGTCCGGAAGATGTCGAAGTCGATGGGCAACACCATCGAGATCTTCGCCCCGGCCGACGAGATCCGCCGCCAGGTCACGAGCATGGTGACCGACACGGAGCGGATCAAGCGCACCGACCCGGGCCGCCCGGAGGTCTGCAACGTCTGCCAGCTCCACCGCTTCTTCGGCGACGACTACGCCGAGATCTGGGACGGCGAGCGGACCGCCCGGACCGGTTGTGTCGACACGAAGAAGCTGCTCGTGGAGCGGATCCTCCGCCACTACGCCCCGGCCCGCGAGCGCTACGCGGAGTTGATGGCCAGCCCGGTGACCGTGGACCGCGTCCTCGAGGAGGGCGCCGAGCGCCTGCGCCCGATCGCGACCGCGACGATCGCCGAGGTCCGGGAGAAGATGGGCCTGCGCTGACCGCGCGGCGCGTGCGATCCGGCGCGTACGATAGGCATGCCGGCGGAAGCCCGACCGCCGGGCCGCCCGCCCACGCGGCGAGCGAGACGGGCCGCCGGGAGCCGCGCACCGCCGATGTCCGAGCCGCCGCCGCCCCTGAACGAACGCCAGCAACGCTGGCTGACGTCGTTCCTGGTGCTCGGATCGACTGCCTTCGGGCTGGTCGTCCTGTCGTACCTGGCGGCCTACTGGGTCTACTTCGGCGACGTCATCCTCACGTTCTTCCTGGCCTGGCTGCTCGCCTTCATCCTCTCGTCGCCGGTCCGGCTCCTCCTTCGAGCGGTTCCACGGCTCCCCCGCGTCGTGGCGGTCGTGGCCGTCTACGCCGTCCTCACGATCGTGCTGCTGGCGCTTGTCGTCATCCTGGCCCAGGCGCTGTTCAGCTCGCTCCTCGAGTTCATCCGCAACGTGCCGAGCCTGCGGCAGGAGCTGCCGACGATCCTCCAGCCGTGGTCGAACCGCCTGGCAGGCCTCGGCTTCGGCCAGGTCGACCTGGTTGCCCAGGCCAACGCCTTCCTCGACGGCCTGGCATCCACCGCCCAGGACCTGGTCGGGCCGCTCCAGCAGGCCGCCGTCGCCAGCATCGGGGTGGTCGGCAACGTGTTGATCGTGTTCATCCTGTCGGTCTTCATCGTCATCGACAGCGAGTCGATCCTCAACTTCCTCCTGCGCCTGGTGCCTCCGCGCTACGCGGACGAGGCACGGCTCCTGGAGCACGCGATCGGCCGCTCGTTCGGCGGGTTCCTGCGCGGACAGGCAATCATCGGGTTCCTGTACGCCGTCATCGCATTCGCGGTGAGCGAGCTGCTCGGCCTGCCCTACGTCCCGGTCATCACGGCCACGGCCGGCGTCCTGATGGCGATCCCGTTCTTCGGACCCTTCGTGTCCTGGGTGCCGCCCGTCCTGGTCGCCTTCGTCAGCCTTCCGGACGCCACGTTGACGGCGCTGGTCGGGATGGGGATCGGCTGGTTCGTGGTGATGAACGTGGTCCAGCCGCGGGTCATGGCGGACGCCGTCGGCATCCCGCCGATCGTCGTCCTCGCGAGCGTCCTGATCGGGTCCAAGGTCGCCGGGATCCCGGGCGCGATCTTCGCCATTCCCATCGCGGCCGTCATCAGCGCCGTCTTCATGTACTCGCTGCGGCGCTCACTGACCGACCAGGGCAGCGTCGCGGTCCGGGCGGCCCGGCGCCTGGAGGCCCGCGAGGGACGCCACGTCCGGGTCCCGCGCGAGCCCGATCCCGCCGCCGACACGTCCCCCGAGTGAGCGAGCCGAACGCGGCACTGGCCCGGCGCCCGCGGATCCTGGTCACGAACGACGACGGCATCGAGTCCCGCGGCCTGCTGGCCCTGGCCCAGGCGATGGCTGCCCTCGGCGAGGTGCTCGTCATCGCGCCCGACACGAACCAGAGCGCGGTGGGTCATTCGCGAACGATGTGGCGACCGCTCCGGGTCCGGGAGCGGACGCTCGCGGACGGGACCCCCGCGTGGTCGATCGACGGCTCGCCGTCCGACGCGGTCGGGCTCGTCTTCCTGGGCCTGCTTCCCGGTCCGATCGACCTCGTCGCGAGCGGCATCAACCACGGTGCCAATGTCGGCGACGACGTCACCTACTCGGGCACGGTCAGCGCCGCGATGGAGGCCGTGATGTCCGGCTGCCCCGCGTTCGCGATCAGCCACGAC
>JARLHH010000148.1 GCA_031292335.1 Candidatus Limnocylindrales bacterium
GAGCGGCGACAGGCCTTCCATGCAGATTCCTCATCCCGAGCGTGCCGGGGCGCTCGCGCCGCGATCCTACGCCACGCGACCTCGCCTGTCGTGCATGCACGCCGGCCGCGTGCAGCACCCTCCCGGCGCGCTCAGGGCGCGGGTTGTTCGCCGGGGACCTCGGCCGCGGGTACCTCCGGTGCGGGGCCGGCCGAACCGGCCGGGACGACGACCCATCGACAGGCGATCGCCGTCGTGAGCGGCACGGCCGCGAGCACACCGATGGCCCCGACCAGCGTACGGATGATCTCCACCGCCACGCCCTCTTCGCTGACCGTGGCGGCCATGTTCGACACCTGGAGCACGATGAGGACGACGAGCGGCAGCGCGGTGCCAAGGTAGGCGAAGACAAGGGTGTTGATGGTCGCAGCCAGGTGCGACACCCCCACGTTCATGGTCCGGCCGAACAGCTGCCAGGGCGTCAGGGCCGGGTTCGCAAGGTGAAGCTCCTCGACGGTCGCCGCCTGGGTCATCGCGACATCGTTCAGCACGCCGAGGCCGCCGAAGATGACCGCGGCGAGCAGCAGCCCGGAGAGGTCGATGCTCCCGTTCGTGAGCTGCGCGAGGTAGATCACCTGGTCCGAGCCCTGGGCCGGCGTGAAGTGTGCCGCGCCCGTCACGACCACGGCCAGGATCCCGGTCACACCGAGGCCGAGTGACGTCCCGGCGATTGCCGCGAGCGTCGTGCGGTTGATCCCCTGGGTGAGCATGAAGCTCAGCGTCGTCACGAGGATCCCGAACACGATCGCGAGGGCCACCGGGTCCCAGCCACGAATGACCAGCGGGACGAACAGCCGCAACGTGAGGACGAGCGTCAGCGCGAGCGAGGCGATCGCCCGCAGGCCGCGCCACCCCGCCACCGCCGCCGCGGTCACCGCGAACGCCCCGAGGAGCATCTCGAGGAGCGGCAGCCGCCAGCGGTCGATCAGGATCATCGATGTGGTCCCATCGGGGGCGGTATCGATCTCCACGACGACCTCGTCGCCGGGACGGTAGTCGGGCAGCTCGAGCGCGCCGCTCGGGCCCTGGATGATCCCCTGGCCCTCCTGGCCGGCGTATGGACCGTCGATGAACTGCACGACCGCCTGGAGCGGCTGGCCGCTGCCGGCGCCCCCGGGTCCGGGAGCCGCCTGGACGCCTCCCGTCGCGGGCTGGCTCGATGGCGCCGCTGCCGGAGATTCCCCGGGGTTGGTCGCCGCGTCCGAGGGAACGGGGCTCGTTGACGCGGATGCGAGCGGCTGGGCCGAGGCGAACAGCTGGGCCGAGGCGAACGGCGCTTCCGACGGGTTCGGGCTCGGCTGCACGATCGACACCACCCGGGCGTGCGCGACGGTGGCCACATCCCCGTGGGCTTCCGCCGGAACAAGGTCGGGCAGGAAGACGGCCAGCAGGAACGCGGCGACCAGCGCCAGGCCGAACACGACCATCTGGCGATCCGCGCCCGTTGCGGTCTTTCCGTCCGGGTCGCTCACGCGCCCACCTCCGCACATCGCCGCCGCGGCGGGGATCGCTTGGGCGTCATGCCCGGCGCGATGGTAGCAGCCGACCCACGGCCGGTGTGGGGCCACTGCCAGCGCCGGCCGGCCCCCGACCGCCTATCGTGGGCGCCGACACGCCGAGCGGCGCGGGGAGGAGGCGACAGCGTGGCATCCACGACGGCCCGGCACGACCGGCGTTCTGCGGTGCTCCTCGGGGGCATCCTGCCCATCGATCGCGCGCGCCTGCCGGCCGATCTCATCGCCGGCGCGACGCTCGCCGCCCTCGCCATCCCCGAGGTGATGGGCTACACGAAGATCGCCGGCACGCCGGTGATCACGGGCCTCTACACGCTGCTCATCCCGATCCTGATCTTCGCGATCTTCGGATCCTCGCGCCACCTGGTCGTGGGCGCCGACTCGGCGACGGCGGCGATCCTCGCGACCGGGCTCCTCGCGATGGGGGCGGTCGCGCAGACGCAGGAGTACGTCGCGCTCGCCTCGCTGGCCGCGCTCATGTGCGCCGTGCTCCTGATCGCCGCCCGGCTCCTCAGGCTGGGCTTCATCGCAAACTTCCTGTCGCGCAGCGTGCTGGTCGGGTTCCTGACGGGTGTCGGCCTCCAGGTCGCGCTGGGCGAGGTGGGCGGCATGCTCGCGATCACCGGCAGCACCGGCGGGACGATCGAGAAATTCGCCGGGACGCTCCGGGCGATTCCCACCAGCACCAGCGTCCCGACGCTGGTCGTGTCCCTCGCCGTCCTCGCCACGATCCTCGGGCTGGGCCGGGTGAGCAAGGCGATCCCGGGCGCCCTGATCGCGGTGGTCGGGTCGATCATCGCAAGCTCCGTGCTCAACCTGGACGCCCACGGCGTGAGCGTGCTGGGGACCGTGCCCGGC